>RFJE01000133.1 GCA_003695005.1 Candidatus Hydrogenedentota bacterium
AAATCATTTCTTTGAACTTATCTTTTGGTATTTTGGAACCCGGCTCACCTGTTTCTAAAATTCCATCAGAAAATAAAAACAACCGATCCCCTGTCTGGTATGGAACTTCTAAATGAAAATACATATTTTCTTTCGAAGGAAAAGCTCCTAATAAAGAACCCTTTACTTGCAATTGTCTTACATCCCCCGTTCGGTTTTCGTATAAAATAGGAGCAGGCATTCCTGCATTTGAAAATAAAATTTTGTTTGGCTCAATTTGTAGAAGCATGGCCGTTGCATAGTCATCCGTTACAATTGTGCTGTATAGCCTATCATTGACTTCTGCAAATATTTCGGCAGGCAATTTCTCTTCATAAGCAAGTGCTTCAAATTCTGTTTTCATTAACATAGTAATTAAAGCAGCAGGAATACCATGACCAGAAACATCCGCGAGCAAAACCATATCCTTATTTTCTGCAATGTGAAATATATCGTAATAATCGCCAGAAACTTTTTCAAAGGGACGAAAATACACTGCTGCACGAAATAAATGAGATGAAACTTTTTTTGGTAAAATCCCTTCCTGTACTTCTGCTGCCATCGTCAGTTCATTTTGGATCATGGTATCTCTTTTTTTCAGGACATCTAGCATTTCGTTTAACTTTTCTGTTCTAGCTTTAATTGTTTTTACCATGTTGTTAAAAGCATAGATTAATAAACCAATTTCATCTTTCTTTTTATACTTTGTCTGCACAGTTTGGTAATCTCCCTTTTCCACTTCGGTAGCTACTTTGGATAATGACAAAATTGGTTTTACAATAATTCGGTATAAAATGTAGCCAAGAAGCGTTTGCAATAATAAAATAATTACAATCATCATGACAGCTAGGATTAAAAGAGAACGAAATTCTTTATTTAATAAATCAGTACTTAATTGTGTATAGAACACATATACCCGCTTATTCCCATGCACAGGAACAAATAGCCCGACTTTGTTTTTAGCAGGTGAAAAAAAAACTTTTTTTAAAGATAACTGTGATAGGGAGGGTACTGCATGAAATTCTTTTTGCTTAAAATCTAGAAGCCAAATTGCTTTAATGGCATTTTTTTTTATTTCTTGAATCTTGTTTTCTGAAAGCGAAAAAGATTCATTATGCAATATTTTGCCAGTGTCGGATAAAACAAGAAGATTTTCTTCTCCAATAATCTTATCAATATCTTCGGGTTTGGACTTTATCCACCGCAATAAATTTTTTTTTTCCATACTTTGCTTATGCAGCATTAAAACAATTCCCATGGATTTTTGTCGAATTTCTGCTCTTGCTTTCTCTTCTATCAGTCGAATTTGGTTTGTTCCAACAGCTAACCAAAAAAACATTACATTAATTAAAGTAAGCCAAAAATAAAGATGTAAAAACCGCCACAATAGGGAATGCTTTTGTTGGAAATTAGATTCTAATTGTTTTTTAATCATCCTGAATCGTTACAAATTCATTTAAGCGAACATTGTGTAGCATTTCTTTAATGCTTTTTGATGCATTGCGGATAATCAGCTCACTTCCGGATTGCGCAAGTTCTTTTTGTACACTAATTAAAGCTCCTAAAGCAGATGAGTCTAATAAAAATACTTTTTCAAAGTCTAAAACAAGCTGTGTATTGCTATGAGGTAAATACTGCATCAGTTCTTCTTTTAATTCTCGCGCATTGTTTAAACTAATCGCATGCGTATTTACTTGTAAAGTGATAGGGTCATCGGATACTTTCGACAAGAGCATATTCCAAGTTTCCACCGTATTCAACCCTGTCAATGATTTCCGTTCAGAGACTTGGTTGGGGAGCGGCTACAATTTTGTGGACGGCAAAACTAATTTGTGACTCACCCTTGGTGTTGAAAGAAAATATACTTTACATAATATCCGTTACTATTAAGCTGGTTGCGGGAGGCAATATGAATAAAAAGCGAAGAGTAAATCCGTTATCCCTGTCCCCGCGCCAAAGCGGGAAGGAAATTTTGAATCTTGTCAACCGCGCTCAAGATGAGCAGTATGATACGAGCATTACCTTACCGAAATGGCAGACTTATCGGATAAAAGCTGCAAAAGGGAAACTAAAGCAACACGGAATAAAAATGAGTACAACCGAAATCATTTCCGCTTGCATTCGGATTTTAGCGAAAAAAGTAAGACGGCATAAAGTATGTAATACAACTCGCGTCAGGCGGAAAAATCCTACGTTAGGTAAATATAAGAAAGTGTCTGTGCAGTGGGAAGCAGAAGTGTATAATATTCTTTTGATGCTTGCCGATCATGCAAGGGTCTGCCACTCTGTAATGGCGGATATAGCCTTAAGGATGTATTTAGAGGTTGTGGTAAAGGCACTACTTGCAGGGGAAAACAAAAAAGTGGAGATATGCTTTATTCAACACCGCGGCAAAGAAATGATAAAATTACATAAAAACATTGACACCCTGTATTTTATATATTTGCTAAATGGGCTCTACGGTATTTACCGTAGGAGGACTTGGCGATGTGATAGCAAAAGCCTAATTTATAGCTCGTCATGGGTTTTTGTTTGATATGCACGGCAGGCTTTCAACATACGAACCACGAAAACCATGAGTTATTGAAAAATGAGACCCGCTACCTGTGCTTTAATATTCCACAAAAATGTAGCCGATCCCTTTGTTGTAAGAGCTGCATCATCCCTGTTTATTATAGGGGAACCCCCTATAATAAATCATAGAGAACCATTTAGCAACTTCGTACATTAATTAAAATCGTAACTCAAAATCGAGTTTATGCCCATATACAGGTTTTAGCTTGTCCCAAGGAATTGGCCCATGAGAAGAGATTGGCTTTAAAGGCTTCTTCGGGCATTCTATTATCCAGTTTTGTGTAAGCAGTGGACTTTTCGATAAAAATTCTTTTGGTGTTCTTGTTAATGCTGGCATAAAAACATACTCACGAATCCTATATTTTTCAAAAATTGTTTCTATTTCTTCCGATCGAAAGGCAATAACAGGATTTGTTAAATGAGGTACATACCCGTAAATCATAGAACGATTCATTTGCCAAAGCATTGTTTTTTCCTTTAGTTCATAAGCTTGATGCCAACTTTGCAATGAAGGGAATGTATAGATGGCAATTTCTTTTAAGCAAGCAAGGGTTTTAGCAAATGTAAAACTTACGCGAAGCCCTGTAAATGATCCCGGCCCTTTTCCTAGATAAATTTCTGTAATGTTGTTTAAATAATTCTCGGATGAAATAGCTTCACGCATCATCTGAAAAAGCCATGCATCATTTTGTCTTGGAATTTCTTTATATAAATAGTTTTCTGTTGTCCCTACAAAAGCGAGCGAAAACGATGTATCGATGACTAACTTCATACTAACTCCGATATAAAATAATTCCGCTTGTTTGATAAAAGATCAGATTGAATTTCAATTTGAATGCATGGTTCCGTAAAAAGTTTTCGTTGTTCTACATTTATTTTCTCGGGCCACTCAATAAAAACAAGATAAGTGTTAAAAGGACTTTCCATAAAGGTTTGCTCGTACAGCTCACTAAATTCATCAACAGCTTGTATTCTATATAAGTCAAAGTGATAAATTGCTTCTAAACTTTGTATAAAAGCATTTTGCTTATGATTCGGCTCACAAGGATAGATATTGACAAGGTTAAAAGTCGGGGATTGTACAGTTTCTTTTACTCCAATCCATTTAGCCATTTCGCGTACAAAAGTAGTTTTCCCTGCCCCTAAATTTCCTTTGAGTAAAAAAATAGTATTTTCTTGAAGTTGATTAAACAAAGGTTGAAAATTTACAGCAATATCTTTTTCAGAGCACGTTATCTGAAATCCATTCATAAGTAGTTATCTCTTTTGTTTTTGTGTTCAAAATACTAATTCCGGTCCAATCAATATGTTTTGCTTTCCACAAAACTTTATCTTGAGATGCAATTAAAGATCGGCCCTGCAACCTTGGCGCTTTTTTTAAGCCCGGGATACATTTTCTCGGCCAATCCCGTCCTACTTGTCCAACACTGCAGCACTTAAACAGCATAGCTTGGCTTTCTTTTGCACCTTGCACATAAATTTCTTTATCTCTATTTTGCCTGTCTTGTTCACTTTCTTTTCTACGGGGGGAATTTGTTGGAATGGCAATAAAATTGGCTTTTTGCAATTTTCCAAATATGCCCGGCAAAAGAACATCGTAGCAAATTAAACAAGACCAAACACTTTTTGTTACAGGATGATTCATCATGAAAATGTCTGTGCCTTTGCTTAAAAATTCCTTTTCTTTTCCATAAGGATTTTGTTTATAATAATACCCAAGTACTTCTCCTTGAAATAAAAAAGGGCAAGCATTATAT
>RFJE01000134.1 GCA_003695005.1 Candidatus Hydrogenedentota bacterium
AAAATAAGTCCTAGTATAGAAAAAAATACAATCATATTTTCCCGAGCATGTAAACCATCTGCAATATGGTGAGAGAGCACGACACTGTATTTTTCGGAAATAGCCATTTTTTTCCCATGATTATACAATTTCCATCGCAAGGTTTCGTAATTAGGACTGCGATAAATTTCTTTGCCTTTTGCATCAAACAAAAGAACAACATCTCGGTTTTCGGGATTTGACCGAATTTGCGTTAAAATCCAATTTTTAGAAGGTGCTCCCTCGCCACCACCTAAAAGAGAGGCAAGCTCCTGTTTGCGCATTTTTAAGTAATCATGAGGATCACCCATGCGTATGAAAGGAAGTAATTGTGCTAAAACAAGTACAATTACAAGGGTAACCACAGAAATGGTGGAAATCACTCCAACATGACGATTTGTCATAATGGAATCTGTATTTTGGATCCGTCCAAAAATTTTAACAATTCGAATGAGTCGTAAAATGCGAGTAACGCGAATCGCTTTTGCTGTTTTTAATACCGAAAGAAATCCAAGGGTAGCCCCTGCTTCTTCGTGGCCAATCATTAAAACTAAAACAGCTGGTCCGGATACAAAAAGTAAAAGCGGTATGGAAGATAGAAAATCAATCCACCCACGATGATATTGTATGTACAGGCGCAGTTGTCCTCGTTTGTGCGAGATAATACTCCTCGCAACAAATTCGGCTGTAAATAAAAAGTCAAAAAGAAAGCCCGCAATGGTAAGTCCTACAACGGTGGAATGTTTCCATTCATAAATGAGTGCTAAATCTTCTAGGACTGTATGGACGACAACAGCTAGAATCAATATAATGATGATATTTTCTAACCATGCTGGAAAATGATCTTTATGGACATGAAATTGCATTACCAACCCCTCTCACTTGCAATTTGGTAAAGTTCATCTAATAAATCGGGATCTAAACCATACACTTTTGCATTCCTTCTTGTAATATGAAACCAACTTTTATCTGCGGATTCTGCACCACGATCTTGCTTAATATTTGGGTTAAAGTCATTCATCCTTAATACCATAATGCCAATCAGTTTAGCGCTGCCGGAAATATCAGGGTTTTCGTCTTTTGCTTCAATACTTTGTAAGCCTGCTTCTAAAATGGTTTCTGGAACTGGCCCTAAATGACCTCTAATTTCAGCTTTAACTAAATTCGTGGACTCTTCTTTTGCCTTAACATCGGTGATATTTCTAGCTCGGATTACTTTTTTTCCCGAAGGTGTTGTAACTGGCATATAGTTAAATGGTCTAAATAGAGAAGCTAAATTTAAATAATAAACCATATCTTCTGTTGTTAAATTTAGTCTGTCGTGACGCACTAGCTCATTGAAAATATACTTCCTTCGCTCCATTGCTTCTGGTATATATTTATCAAAATAACCATAAAGAATTAAGTTTAATACAGGTAATAACTGTGCCCGAAACCCTTTATCTTTTAAATTGTGAAGCAAAAGATCAATGAGTTTTTCCTTGTCAATGGTAGATTTTTGTAAAAAATAATGTGTAATATCTACGGATAAGGCTTTTTCTACAGCTTGTAAAATTAATGGCTTGGCCACTTCTTCCATTTTGTTTAGCATTTCATTTAAAAAGCTGCGTAAGACTTCCTCCCATGGTACCCCGGGAAAATAATCTGGTTGTGCAAATACTTGCTGCAAGCGTGGTCTATTATCCCGTAGAAAAATTAAAACCTGATTTTCCTTTTTATCGAGTGGCAAAGAAGATAAATTCGGATTACTCCACAACTTTTGAAGAAAATTCTGCATTCGCTTTTGGTATTCCGGATTCATAGGATCTAAATTAATTATCGGGGAAATGAGTCACAAAATCAAATAGAATTTAGTAGAAGCACAATGGCTTTTGCTGCCAACCCTTCTTCTTTACCTATAAAGCCTAATTTTTCCGTGGTAGTTGCTTTTATACTCACCTGATCTTTTGAAATCTGGCAAATCCGAGCAATGTTTTCCCTGATTGTGTTTTTATAAGGCGAGATTTTTGGCCTTTCACAAAGAATCGTAACATCTAAATTCGCAATTTTCATTTTATGCATTTTTATCTGCTCAACAGCAAAGGATAAAAAGTCCTTACTGTTTCTGTTTTTATTTTCTTCTGCATTCGGTGGAAAAAAATCGCCAATATCTCCAAGAGCAAGGGCCCCTAAAATGGCATCGGTTACAGCATGTAAGACGACATCAGCATCGGAAACCCCTTCTAAAGAAAAGGGGGCTGGAATTTCAATCCCCCCGAGAATTACTTTATTTCCTGGGCAAGTTTTATGTACATCTTCGCCATAACCGATTCTCATGCAATATCCTCCGGGAATGTAACCTTTTTATTGGACAAATCTCCTTCAAAAGTAAGTACTGCATGACCATAATCTAAAAAGAAAGATCCCTCGTCGGTGTAATTTTTCTTTTGGTACGATCTGCTTTGTAGAATATGATACGCGGTATAAGCATGAATGAGTTGCGGGGTTTGTACTGCAAATGTCTTTTCCCTATTTAAGTATGCTTTTATCGTTTGGTTTTTTACTTCCACTAAAGAATCCCGTACGGGTACAATCGGAAGTGCGCAAGGATGTTTTTCTGTGATTTTTTTAGATGTGGTCTCGGCTCTTTTTAAAAATTCAGTCGACAAAAAAGGACGGTTGGCATCATGTACGCATACAACGGTATTTTTTTGAATTTTATTTTTTTCGTGTAAAAGGCTAATACCTTTTGTAAAACTTTCATGCCGAGTATTACCCCCTTCACCTACGATGACCTCGATTTGCTGAATTTGTTTTTGTTGCCTGATCTTATCCAACACAAAAGAATGATACTGTTTTTGTGCAATCATTAAAATGAGTTCAAACGAAATTTCCCGGTTGATTTTCTCAAGTGTATGAATGAATAAAGGTGCTATTTTACCATTGATATTAAACTCTTGGTACTGCTTAGGAAGAGAGCCGCCAAAGCGGCGACCACTTCCCCCTAAAAGCAATTGTAAAATCATTATGAAGTTATTTTGGAAGGACTTTTGTAAAGATCATTTTGCCTGCATTGGTTTGTAAGACACTTGTTACTTCTACTTTTACTTTTTTACCTACGAGTTTTCCTCCATTTTCTACTACCACCATCGTTCCATCTTCTAAATAGCCGATTCCTTGGTTCTCATCTTTTCCTTCTTTTACGATTTGTAAATCCATTTGTTCGCCCGGGAGTACAACCGGCTTTAATGCATTCGCTAGCTGGTTGATATTTAATACTTGCACATCTTGTAATTTTGCTACTTTGTTTAAGTTAAAGTCATTGGTTAACAATTTGCCTCCCATTTCACGGGCTAATTTTACTAATTTTGCATCGACTTCTCGTGTGTCCGTATAGTCCGTATAGACAATTTTTACTGTTAAATCGTCCCTTTTTTGTAGCTCATTGAGCATGTCTAAACCTCGTCGACCTCGGTTTCGTTTAATAGGATCTTCGGAGTCTGATATTAGTTGGATCTCTCGTAATACAAAATTAGGTACAATCATCGGGCCTTCTATAAAGCCGGTTTGAGCAATATCGATAATTCGGCCATCAATAATAATAGAGGTATCTAAAATTTTAGGCGTAACGGCGGGTAATTCTCCTTTTTCTTTATCGGGCTCTAATTTTAAAAAACTAAAACCAACATGCTTTTGGTAA
>RFJE01000135.1 GCA_003695005.1 Candidatus Hydrogenedentota bacterium
ATGTAGGGGTTGTTCTGGCTCCATAACGTTAAAAGTGAAGTCAGGTTTTATGTTGAAAAATTCTAAGGCCTGAGTAGCCATGCTTTGATGTTGGCCTGTAAAGCAAAAGGTTGCTGAGTATCTTTTGCGCTTCAGTTCAAAGTAAATAGGCGCGGTTTTAATAATTTCTGGCCTTGTTCCCGCAACTATGAGTATTGGGCCATTGTTTTTGTGACCAGCTTTCAAGAGATTCTCATTTTTAAAGATTGCCAAGCACAACAGTTTAGTTAGTGCGGAGATCTTAGCATGTGGTGTAGGCAAATCAAATTAATTGCTGTTTGCTCTATCTGCTAGATAGACAATAACTCCTGCAACTGCTATTGAAGCTGTAGTAATCGCTGCTGTAAAACCAGATTCTACAAGTTCTTTGGTTGCGAAAAAAACCATCAGTGCCACCGATAGAGTTGCAGATAATCCAGATAAAACATAAGGAATGGAAAAGATTTTTAAGTAAGAAATGACTGTTACAGCAAAAGAGAAAATTACACATACAGTTGAGGCTTGAATCATCCATGTTGGATTTTTTGATCCAAGTACCAGTGCTGTCATCATGATAATTCCTTGCAAAATGATGCAGATAGTTGGTTCTGACTTTGAGTTCAAAATTGCGAGCCACTCTTTGCTTGGACCTTTGAGTCCAGAAGACATGGAATGTAGGATCCAGTTGTTTGAGCAGAATACCGAGTATGCTCCTCCCAAGTAAGATATTGCTACAGAAAAAAGCACAAGGTTTGATAAAATCGTGGCAACTGATGGTCCAATTTTGTTTCCGATTATCCAAGCTAATCGTGTAAAAGCTCCTTGCTTGGCACCACCTGTTCCCATGGACAAGATAAGTCCTAGGTGTGCAACGCTGTAAATTACGGCGGTTGTAAATAGTGAAATATAGGTTGCTTTGGAGACATTCTCTGCCCCATTTTTTATTTTATGTGCAATTGAATTGCATGTTTCTATTCCTATGTAAGAAAAGATTATTAGTGGTAAACTGTCTGAAAACCAGTTATTTTGGGGTACAATTGTTGTGAGGTGGTTTAATTTTGTGAGGAAAATGCATCCTATTGCAAGAATTACAAAGGGCACTATTTTTACCCAGGAGATGGCTATCTGCGCAGCTTCCATTATCTCTATTCCGTGTAGTGCTAATATCGCACACAGTGCAGTGCAAACCAAGCTTAGGCCGAGTTTATTTATACCGATTGTATAAAAGATGTTTGCTACGTAGGGTATTGTCAGTATTTGCTCTGCGAATGCATCGATTAAAACAGCGTTTCCTGTTGCCCCTCCTACAAAATATGTCCATCCAGCTGTAAAGCCAGCAAGTTTTCCCAGTGCTTTTTTAGAGTAAATGTAAATTCCGCCTGCGTATGGGAATTTTTTGGCGAATCTTGAAAAAACTACAGCTACCGGGAACAGGATGAGTGCACACCCCACCCATGCTAAGGGTGCGTATCCTCCAGTTATTGCACTTATTTTGGGAGCGATTATAAAAAACGCTCCCCCAACAATGGCATTAATGTTTATAAGAGCCGCTATCCAAAGGGATACTTTTGTGTGGCCAGCGTTCATGTTTTTAAGTTTTCTTTTACTTGTGAAGCTCAGTTTCTAGTGCTTCTTCGCTTGCCATTTCATCAATATCTGTTGGATGAGGTTTAGGATTGTACAGAAGTATTCCCATTATCATTCCAACTAACATAGGAAGCATACTGATAAAGCGTGATGTATTATCATCAGCTATACTTATCCAGTTAAATGCTACCAATCCTAATCCTATTAATATTCCCAGATATGCTATAAGTTTGTTGAAACCGAAAGGTTTATCTTTTTCGGTCTTTAGCAGGGCTATAGTTGCAACTACCAGCAACGAGGTTATTCCTAGACTACAAACCACGGCCAAAGTTTGAGTGCTTTCGAAAATAAGTCCGGAAACTAGAGAAAGCAATGTAGCTATCATCGTGCAAACCCATGGCCGTCCACTTGTGTTTATCGACCTAAAAAATCTTTCAAACCTAAGCATACCGTCTTCAGCCAGCGAATGCATTATGAGGCTGTCTAAAAACATAACGCCGTTAGCTGTGTTCATAAAGGTTACAACTGTCGCTACTGGTAGGATTAAGGTTAGTATGTTGCCTATTATTGGAAAACTTTTACTTACAAACGAAGCATAACCTGAGGCTTTAAATTTTGCCAAGCCTTCGACATTCATTATGCTAAGTACACCTATGTGAAACAATGTGTAGATTGCAACAGTAGATAAAAAACCGCCAATTATGGATTTTTTCGCCGCACCAGGCTCTCCTTTGACTAAATGGCTTAAGTTACAACAGTACTCAAATCCACAGAAACCAAAAATTGCGATAGGGACGGTTTTTGGAACTTGCATGAGTTCATTGAATGCAAAATTGAAGCCGTTTTTTATAAAAAGTGGCAATAAAGCCATGGCTCCGAAAATAGGGATTAATTTGACAAACGTTAAAACGCCGTTTAAGCGTGTAAATACTGACGCTGGGAGCATGTTTAAAATAAAAATACT
Organism: Candidatus Hydrogenedentota bacterium; assembly: GCA_003695005.1. Lineage (GTDB taxonomy): Bacteria > Spirochaetota > Leptospiria > Turneriellales > J094 > J094. The sequence goes on from RFJE01000135.1 coordinate 2,570, forward strand.
GAAAAGCGATAAGCCAAAGAATGCAACCTTATTTCGTAAAATCCACAAATTCGGATTTGCTGCTAGAAAAGCTCCTCTCAACGCACTAAGTATTGCAGTGATGGCAAAGTTATAGCTTAGGAAGTATAGCCATCCTCCTGCAAATCCACCAAACGTTCCTAAACCTTTTTTGCAGTATAGATAGATACCACCATGACCTGGAATGGCTTCGGGAAGTCTGGAGATGTTGTAGACGACAGGAAGAAGGATTAAGGCGGCTGCACTCCACCCCAAAAAGCTTGCACCACCAGCAATTGCGGCCATGAGTCCTGGGCTTGCCAAAATCCCAGCTCCTACCATTATGTTGACGCCCATTATAGCCGCTTGCAGAACCGATATCTTCTCGTTTGTCTTGCTCATAACGCCTCTCTTGTCAATTTGTTTTTATTTTTTAGATCATAGACGCAGGTGAAAAAATTAATTTAATACAAAAATTATCATTTTTTCTCGCTTTTTGGCCAGATGCAGTAGCGTTACTACTTGTGCATTTTACATGAAGTGTTATTTTGCAAACGTGTCGATAGGGCTGGTAAAAATTTGTCCGTTGTTTCCTTCATACTTTTTTTACACAGATAGCGTTTTACACAGGTAACGTTCCTTCAAGTGAAAACAAAAGAGCCTCGGCCACCCTTCCTCAGAGTACCCAGAGCCCATTGTTGCTCAAATTTTCAACCAGCGCGCTGCGTTCACAGTGTATCTGAATACAACTACAACGAACTTTAAATTGTGTTTTGGTTAGAATTACCAGCAGCATATTAATCGCTCAGTGCGTAATTTAGGCGATCTCATGCTAACACACGCCACATCACTAGCTGCACAGCGTTATCGCAGTAAGACCTGACACCCTTAAGTGAATAAGGTACTCTAATAGAGATCATTTTGCAAACGGAGTCTTTAGAGATAAAACTCTGAGAAAAAATGCAAAAAATGGACAGTTGATTTGGAATACTGGCTCAGCTTTGAGTCAGAATATTTTATGTG
>RFJE01000136.1 GCA_003695005.1 Candidatus Hydrogenedentota bacterium
TGTCCATACTGCCTTCATACCACCGGGCTTGTACGTTTTCGTTGCCTTCTTTCTGCTGGTAAATCAAACTTGGACGCAGGCGCCACCGCCTGCCGGGCTGCCAGGTGTTTTCTGCTTGTGTGCGCCGCACCCGGTAGGCAAAATTCCGATTGAGGAACACGTCCGAGCGGTTGTCCACGTCTTTGATTGCTCCCGACACCACCAATTGCCATTGGCTGTGCCACTGCCACCGCACACTTATTTCGTAGTTCTCTTCGTGCCGGGTCTCGTAGCCCTGTGTGAGCAGTTGCCGCTGGCTGCTTTGCCATTGATTGATGGTAATGCCATAAACCGGATGGCTGCGGTTCCAAAAAACCGTATTGCGCAACAGTTCGCGGCGTGAGAGCAGCGCTTCGTCGGCGGGGCGGAAAAAAGGAAGCCAGCGGGCAAGCCCATCGTTGCGGTTGACTTTCTGATTGAGTTGCCAATTGCTAAGCCCCGACAAGGCTTTGAACGCACCGTTGCCCGGAAACTGCCATTGCAAGCGATACATTAAAAGACGGGGATAGTATCGAAATCCCCTCGGTAACCAACTCTTCTATTATTCTAGGAAAGTTTTTTAATCTCATTAAAAGTGAACAAAAAGGGGCATTAAGTCCCCTGGAAAAAAACTTACTACAAATAAAAAAAATGACTTACCAATTATCGCATAGTCCAAGCTTACAACCATGGAATACGAGAAAAGCAATTCGTTCCGTTACCGAAGCTGCTCATCGCTATTTTGCTGCTTTAGAACAAATTGGATCCCAAAGCTATCATGCCATTGCCACAGTTCATGATGAAATTTCAGAAACCATTAAAAGCAGCTCTTATGTACTGCCCCATTTACGACAACAATTAATTGCTTTAAGCAAAAATTTAAACTATAATGATTCTTTACCCTATGACTGGAAACGGAAGCTTATCCACGAAGATACTCAGTATTATGAGCTTTTAGAGTACTCAAAGTATTTATTGGAAAAAATGCAAAAATTTAAAAACAATCCTACAAAAATATTTTTTTAATATGGCCGAAAAAATTCGATTAAAAGTAAAATGTCATGCCTGTGGCAATGTAATGGAAGGTACTGCAAAATACGGCAAAGGCGCATACCATCCCGATGGATTAGACTTTGAGTTTACCGCCGTTGGCAAAATTAAAACCCCCGATGGAAGAACTCGTGTAAAAGGCGAAGCCGTGATTGTATGTCCTGAATGTGAAGTGCGCAATAAGTACGAAATATAAACACGATTAAGCTTTACACTGTATCTTAGCAAAAAAAACTAACTTATGGGCAAAACTTTATTTGATAAAGTCTGGGAGCATCATTTAGTAAATTATCCCGGAAGTGAAAATTCGGATAAAAAATTATTGTATATAGACTTACATTTAATTCACGAAGTAACATCGCCACAAGCCTTTGAAGGCCTTAGGCTAGCTGGCCGAAAAGTTCGCAGACCCGATTTAACGGTGGCAACGATGGATCACAATGTGCCGACAAAAGATCGGGACAAACCAGTGCGTGATCCAATTTCTGCTAAACAAATGGAAGTTTTAAAAAAGAATTGCGAAGAATTTGGGATTACGTTATACGATTTAAATAGTTATGATCAGGGCATTGTCCATGTGATAGGGCCGGAACAAGGCTTTACGCAACCCGGAAAAACAATTGTTTGTGGAGATTCTCACACTTCTACGCATGGAGCTTTTGGAGCCCTTGCTTTTGGAATTGGCACGAGTGAAGTGGAGCATGTTTTAGCAACGCAATGTTTAGTTCAAAAGAAACCAAAGACAATGCGGGTAAACTTTATCGGGAAATTACCCAAAGGTGTGTATGCCAAAGATATGATTCTAGCTTTAATCGGTAAAATTGGCACTGCTGGTGCTACTGGCTATGTAATGGAGTATGCTGGAGAGGCTATTGAAAATTTATCCATGGAAGGACGCATGACCATTTGTAATATGAGCATTGAAGCAGGAGCTCGTGCAGGAATGGTTGCGCCGGATGAGAAGACGTATGCTTATTTAAAAGACAAACCGCATGCCCCCAAAGGAGAGGCATGGGATAAAGCTCTTGCTTGGTGGAAAACTCTAAAAACCGATAAAGATGCAGTTTTCGACAAAGAAGTCACCATTGATTGTTCTACATTAGCACCGCAGGTAACCTGGGGAACAAGCCCCGGTATGGTAAGAGGGGTTGATGAAACTATTCCATCCCCCGACGATGCACCGGATGAAGTTACAAAAATCGGGTATAAAAAGGCATTAGAATACATGGACTTAAAACCCGGAATGAAAATTACAGAAATTCCAATCGATAAAGTGTTTATTGGTTCTTGTACAAATTCGCGCATTGAGGATTTACGCGAAGCTGCTGCCATGGTCAAAGGCAGGAGAAAAGCGGATACTGTGAAAGCAGTACTTGTAGTGCCGGGATCGCATCGTGTAAAAGAGCAGGCAGAGAAAGAAGGGCTCGATAAAATTTTTCTGGAAGCCGGCTTTGAGTGGAGAGAGCCTGGCTGTTCCATGTGCCTAGCTATGAATGATGATGTTCTATCCCCAGGCGAAAGATGTGCTTCGACATCCAATCGTAATTTTGAAGGTCGGCAAGGAAAAGGTGGAAGAACATTTTTAGTCTCGCCTGCCATGGCAACCCTTGCTGCTATTCATGGTCATTTTGTAGATATTCGGGAGGAATTATCATGAAGCCATTTCAAACCGTCGTTTCAAAAGCCGCACCATTAGATTTGCCTAATGTGGATACTGACCAAATTATTCCAAAGCAATTTTTAAAACGCGTGGAAAGAACAGGTTTTGGTCAGTATTTATTTTTTGATTGGCGTTTTAAAGATGATGGTCAAGAAAATCCGGATTTTGTCTTAAATAAACCGGAGTATAAAGGCGCTAAAATTTTACTAGCTCGTGACAATTTTGGTTGTGGATCCTCGAGAGAGCATGCGCCATGGGCATTATTAGATTATGGTTTTCAAGTGATTATTGCTCCTTCTTTTGCCGATATTTTTTACAATAATTGTTTCCAAAACGGAATTTTACCAATTAAGCTACCACCGGATCAAGTAGATACCTTATTCCAACTTGTTCAGGAAAGGCCGGATACAGAATTTGTAGTGGATTTAGAAAAGCAAACCATTACGGGCGGTGGTATCACGATTTCTTTTGAAATTGATAAAGAAAGGAAGGAAAAGCTTTTAAAAGGGTTAGATGATATTGCCTGGACATTACAGTTTGAAGATGCTATAAAAGAATACGAAAATACTCATACAATTTATTAATTTTTGGAGCTCTTCTCGCAACTTCTAGCGCCATTAGTGGAACCCTTTTTGGGGCATCACGCATTATGGCAGTCATTGCGGGAGCCACCTGAATGCTTGACACAACATCATGCAGATAAACTCTGGATTGAAGCCGGCGTCGTAGCCAAGTGGCTAAGGCAGGGCTCTGCAAAAGCCCGATCGCCGGTTCGAATCCGGCCGACGCCTACGCCCAGGTGATGGAATTGGTAGACATACGGGACTTAAAATCCCGGGGGCTTTTGCCCGTGCCGGTTCAAGTCCGGCCCTGGGTACATTGTTTACCGCAGTATGGTGCCTGTTATAGATTCTCACTGTCATTTAGATATGATTGAAGAGCGGGGTATTCCCCGCGATGAAATTAAACAGCAATTAAGAGATAACCAAATCACGGCAGTAGCTCACATTGCTGCGGATTTATCCGGGGTAAAATACATTGAGAATTTTGAAAAGGAAGAATGGCCATGTGCTATTTTTTATACTCTTGGGCGTCATCCCGGGGAAGCTCATGAAAATGACGGGTATGATGGTCTCGCGGAAATTGCAAATCATGCGAAAGATAAAAACTTTAAAGCCATTGGCGAGATTGGTTTAGACTATTACTATCACAAAGATACTAGAGAAATTCAAATAAAAACGTTTGAGAAATATTTAGAAGCGGCGCTCGAATATCAAAAACCAGTGTGCATTCATACCCGTGAAGCGTATGATGATACATACCAGATTTTAAAGCAAGTTTCAGATAAAATCCCTGTACTGATTCATTGTTTTACGGGCAATAAAGAAGAAATGTATGGCTTTTTAGATTTAGGTTTTTATATTTCCTTTTCGGGAATTGTAACCTTTAAAAATGCAGACAATGTTCGCGAAGCAGCTATAGCTTGTCCTGTAAACCAAATGATTGTGGAAACAGATGCCCCCTTTTTAGCTCCCGTGCCCAAGAGGGGAAAAACCAATCAGCCGGCTTATGTAAGACATACTTTAGATTTCTTAGCAGAGAAGCGAAACGAAAATATAGAATCTTTTGCTCAGACTATTTACAATAACACTGTGAAGTTTTATGGATTAGAAGGCTTATAGCTTAAATGGCCCATGTTGTCTCCATACAAGTGGAAAATGAACAGTAGAAAAAAGTTTTTTTATATTTTCTTTACTTCGTTTAAATTCTTCGGAAGTTTTAACTGGCACAGAAAAACCGGGCATAAAATAATAACTACGAGATAAACTAGCTTCGAAATGCCACCCTTCTTTTCGAAAAAAGCGATTGCTATTACTTTCTAAAAACCAAGCCCCATATTTAGAACCATATAACCCCGCCGGAAATGCAAAATCCACACCAAAACTGTCTACTTCATAAGGATATTTTTGTAGCAAATATAAAGCATAAGCAATCATTGTACCGGTAACGGTTCCGGGGGATATCAGTTTTAAGTTAAATTTTTGATTCTTATCGTGCAAGTAATTAAAAAAATAAATATCAGAATTTTTCCGAGGCAAATTTGCTAAGTTCCCATGCGCATAAAAAGCAATAGGACTTTTAATTCCTTTTAGAAAGCAATGAAATTTTCTCTCCACAGAAAATGTTAGAGAAAGATAGTTATAATCTTTGAATAACCGAAAAAAAGCTTCTGCCATGGAATCCGCAATCATTACAAAGCAGGACTTTTCTTTTAAGAATTTTTGAATGCTTTCTAAAGATAAATCAAAACTAGCACCAGCAGAAATAATTAAAATATGATTGATCTCATTTAATTCCTTTTCAAAATAAGCTAAATCTTTCATTGAAATACAAGCAAAATAAAAA
>RFJE01000014.1 GCA_003695005.1 Candidatus Hydrogenedentota bacterium
CAATAGGATTAAATTATATTATAATGCTTCATTATTCTCCCCCAATCAGTTTAATTGTTTTTGCCCTATCTATATCTTGGATTTTGTTCCCCCTTTGGAATCAATATCAAAAAATCATAAAATGGTTTTATGTGGATTCGGGTGATCGCTTGCCGCTAAAAGAAATGGTAACAAAAGAAAATAAATGGCTTAAGCTAAAAAGGGATCTGGAAAAAGCAAAAGAAAAAGCAGATCAAAGTACAGATCGGTTGCAAGAAATTTTACGGGCTTCGAAATCGGCTTTAATGATTATTGATGCTAGCGGTATTATTGTTCACAGTAATGAAGCAGCATATAAACTTTTTGGGGATAGTGTGTTTATAGGGCAGTTTTTTTACGAAGCATTTCGGTCTCATAAAATTTTAAATATCATTGAAAATCCCGATAGCCACTATAAAAGTATTGAAGTGGAAGGCCGTATTTTTTTAGCAATGGCCTCGAAAACAAAAGACAATTCCATTTTATTTATTGCGCATGATATTACGCAAGAAGCAAAATGGAAACAAAAAGAAAAAGAACTTATTTTAAATGTTTCGCATGAGCTGCGTACCCCCCTTACTTCGATCTTAGGCTACGCAGAAACCTTACATGATGACCCAAACCTTCCTGATGACTTAAAACCTTATACGGAAATTATTTTGAATCGATCGCATCATTTATTAAAATTGACAGAAAATTTATTGAATTTAAATAAACCCAACAAGAAAAAGCAACAGCAAGAAATTAAATTCGAGAAACTAGCAAAAAGTATTGTAGATCTCTTATCTCCACTGGCTAAACAGAAAAACTTAAAATTAGAATTTCTGTGCGAACATAATTTACCTATTTTGCTAGGTAATCCGGATGAAATCGAAAGGCTAATTCGCAATCTTGTGGAAAACGCCATTTTTTATACAGAAAAAGGTAAAGTCGATCTATCTCTTACAAGCAAAGATAATTTTGTCATTTTAAAAGTAACCGATACCGGAATTGGAATTGATCCGGAAGATCGAAATAAAATCTTTGAAAGATTTTATAGAGTAGAAAAATCCCGAACCCGCAGTAAAGGGGGAAGCGGGTTAGGTTTGAGTATTGTAAAGCAAATTGCAGATAATTACCATGCAGAAATTCAAGTCTATGAAAATAAACCACAGGGAAGCGTGTTTGAAGTTCGCTTTCCTATTCAGCCCCAATAATTGGTTTTTGGTAAGAGTACAAATTATGCACTCCCCCTTGCAGCTGCGCTGCTAAACTTCTTGGCTCAAAGCGAAGTTTTTTATTATATAACTTCTCGTGTAACTCGGGGATACTTCGTACTCCCATATCCTGGAATGCATGCTTTACACCTTGGATTAAATAGGGTACAAAATCAAATACGGATCCTTTATCAATGACAGTTCCCGAAACGCCTTGTGCCACACGAATTTTTTGGTCATCGGCAAAATACCTTTTTGCACCACCTTCTTTCATTGCTTCCAGGGATGCCATACCACGGTATTTTTTTAAGCGAACCCCATCTTTATAAATATATTCACCTGGACTTTCTTGTGTGCCTGCGAGTAACGACCCCATCATAACGGTAGAGGCTCCAATGGCTAATGCTTTTGCAATATCTCCCATATTAGCAATTCCGCCATCCGCCACTACCGGAACCCCATATTTCTTTGCAACACTTGCCGTGTGATAGACAGCTGTGGCTTGCGCCCTTCCACATGCCATGGTATCCTGCGTAATACAGATAGAACCTGGCCCCATCCCAATACGCAATGCATCGGCGCCTGCTTCTATTAAAGCTATAGCTTGCTCTTTTGTTACTACATTGCCTGCCATGATTTGCTGGTCGGGATACTTTTTCTTTAGTTCTTTAATCAAGTTGATTTGCCAAACAGAGTATCCTTGCGCAGAATCAATAACAAGGATATCCGTATGTGCTTCGATAAGAGCATCAATCCTTTCCCTATCATGCGGATGCGTACTAACTGCAGCACCTACCCGTAAGCGCTTCCTATCATCCTTTGAAGCATTTGGATAATCTTTATTTTTTTTTAAATCGGTTCGGCTCATTAAGGAAACGAGCCTACCCTGCTTATCCACAATAGGTAATTTCCCTTTTTTCGATTCCCGTAAAATTTTATTGGCTTCGCTTAAACTTACTCCTTCCGGTGCTGTCACTAAATCTGTTGTCATAACTTCTTCGAGATAACGACTTCTGTCTTTTTCAAAATCAATGTCTCGGTTTGTAACGATACCAAGTAATTTACTACGAAGAGTTCCATCTTCGGTAATAGGAATTCCGCTAAACCCATACTTTTGTTTAATCGCATCAACATCAGATATGCGATGTTTCGGGGACAAACAAATCGGGTCTAAAATAAAACCATTTTCAAATCGCTTAACTTTTTCCACTTCATTCACTTGCTCTTCAATCGTGTTATTGCTATGAATAATGCCAATGCCACCTTTAAGAGCTAGAGCAATGGCCATTTTACTTTCTGTTACCGTATCCATTGGTGATGATACAATTGGAATTTTAATGGAAATCTCCCGAGTAACGCGCGTTGTTAAATCAACATCATCTGGTGAAAAATCAATATAGCCTGGTAATATTAAAAAGTCTTTGTAAGTAACCCCCGTTGGTTTGGAAAAAAGATCCTCTGCAGAGATACCATCCTGTACCATGTGATAGTTTTTAGATAAAAAACACTCTGTCAAATCTTTCTGTGGGTTTAGAGGGACATCCCGAACAGAGGCTCTGCTGCGTTTACAAACTCTCCACCCATCAAGAAGCCTTGACGTGAATAACAAAAAATATAAGATGGTGTATGAGTGGCGCAGGACAATTTATTGATAACCTTCTTTTTATTATTTTTATGGCTTTAATTATTGAAGTAAGCTTATCTGCCATTTTATCCATTAAGTTAATTAAGCCTTTCTTTGAAACAGATATTGGAAAAACAATACGAGATATTTTAATTATCTTAATTGCTTTTGGCTTTTGTACAAAAGTACCATCCCTAAAAATTTTCTACAAAGTAAAAGTATCCTTGCCGGCTTCCCTTAATCTAGTCTTATCTGCATTATTGCTAGCACGTTTTGTAAAATGGTTTCATGATTGGATCGAAGCTGCCTTTAAGGCAAAGCAAAGCTAAAGTAGAGCTTTTTGCAAGAAATCTGCGGAAGTTCGAATAATATGAGAGCGAAGTTTATCATCGGCTAGTTTGCTTTCCTTTGTATAGACCACCATGGTTTTTTCTGCGGGAATCGCATGAAATAAGGCAAATGCGCTTTGTGGAACATAATTTGTTTTTTGGAAAGGCGCAATAGAAACAGTTTCTGAAAAAATTCGATCTGTAAAAAATAAACTATCAAAATACTTTAAATTTTCTTTTATTTTGCTACGACTTTTTCTTTGGCTACGAATGTATGTGTTAATTTCTTTTGCATACAATGCTTTGCTTTTATTTTGGCTAACCTCTAAATGGCAAAAAGAGGGTGATTCTAAAATTAAAAACGAAGTTCGGTTCATATATCGTGTTACAAACAGGGCGAGAGCGGAACCAATTCCCCGACCCCAAATCCCAATCCGTGAACTATCTAAATTTTTCTGCAAACGAATAACCTCTAAAAGACGATAAGCGTCTAAGTAGAGATGTCCCATATAAAAGTTATCTTTCTCATCTAAGTTTTCCCGAAAAAAACCAAGAGATTCGGGTGCTTTTTCTTTTTCCTCTTCGCTCATTTGCTTGCGCTTTTGGAAAAACTCATCTTGACCGCGATAATGCAATACAACTTGCGCTAAACCAAGATCTTGCAAAAGGGGAAAAAAAGCAGGCTCTTCCATATAATCAGGAAAAAGTACAACGACAGGTGGTTTCCCCCGCATTTTTCGTGGAGCAATTAAATCGGCTCGTACTTGCACCCGCTCTGAACTTTGAAAATGAATAGTAATTTTGCTTTCTTTTAAAATTTTACGCGACATTTTTTTTTCGCTATGGACTTCTAAAGGAATGCGAGAAATTTGCTTAATCCGACTTGTCCAATATTGGTCAAAATCTTTTGGTCTGTCTAAACTATCAGCAAAAGTTCGATAGCATTCGTCAAAAAAAGACATGCAGGGAATATATAAAAACAAGTAGCGTGCTGTAAAGAGCTTGCTATCTTCATCGAGAATTGCTGTGCTATTATAATTTCATATTTTTCAAAAAGTCAATAGCAGGCTGTACCATAATTTTTTTGCTTAATGGATAAGCGCGATTGCCAGGATACAAAACAGTTAATTGATTTAATTTTAAATCATTCATGGCAATTTGCATGGACTTTGTTAAAGTAGGAGCATCGGAAAGTTTAATTTCAAAGCCATACCTTTTTCGGCCTTTGATTAAGAGTAAATCTAATTCCGCGCCTGCATGAGTTGCCCAAAAAAAAGGATGATAGTCCGGAAAGTTTCGCAAAATCTCTTCTAAAATATAACCTTCAAAAGATGCACCTAATTTTGGATGACGATACAAAAATTTCTGATTGCGAATTTCTAATAAATAATGTAACACACCAGAGTCCCGAATATACACTTTGGGTGATTTCACCTGTCTTTTTTTTAGATTTTCATGCCAGGGTTTTAGCTGGCGCAACATAAATACACCCGTTAAAATATCGAGATACCTTCGAACCGTACTTTCGCTAATTCCAAGGGATTTAGCAAGTTCCGCAGCATTAAAAACATTAGAGTGATAGTGTGCTATCATAAAAAAGAACTTCATTAAAAATTGGGAATTTACATTTCCACTTAACTGTGGTACATCTCTTTCTATAAAGGTTCGTACATAGTTTTTCAACCAAGAAAAAGCATCTTCATGAGATCTGGCTAAATAAGCACGTGGAAATCCACCCCGTAACCAATGCTTGTTATAATTTTGAAAAGAAACTTCTCTTAATTGAAAAGGCGTAAGTTCAATAAATTCAATGCGACCTGCTAAAGTTTCGGAAGCATTTTGGATTAAACGAGGGGATGCACTTCCTAAAATTAAAAAACGAGCCGGTAATGGTTTTCGGTCAGCAAGGACTCGTAAAATAGGAAACAAGTTTGGCATTCTTTGGATCTCATCAATCACAACAATGCCTTTTAAACGCTCTAGTACTAATTTAGGATTTTGTAAACCCGCTACCGATGCTGGATCTTCTAAATCGAAATAATTGCTACTTGTGGGGGGAACAAATTGTCGTGCTAAAGTAGTTTTTCCACATTGTCGCGGTCCTAGTATCGCTACGATTTGGCTTCTTCGGAATGCACGGCGAATAAGCTGGAGAAAAGGCTCTCTATTAACCATGTACCATTCTTCCTTGAAAATCCATCATGTAAAGACGAAATTTCAATATAGGAATATTAATATATAAATTAGGAATTTACTAGCCAGGATATATTTTATTTACAGTTTGTATTATGGATTTTCAAAATCAGCGAATTCTTATTACAGGTGGCAGTAAAGGTATTGGAAAAGCGATTAGTTTAGAACTCGTTAAAAGAGGTGCTTCCATTTGTGTACTAGCTCGAGATAAAAAAGCATTGGAACAATTGCAACAAGAAGCCGGCAAAGAAAAAGTAAGTATTGCATCGGTAGATATTACAGACAAGAAAAAGTTAAAATCCACCATTGAAAAATTAGGAAAAGAATCTCCTTTTCATGGTATTATTTGTTGCGCTGGTTTTGCGAGGCCGGGAAAATTTGAAGAATTACCGGAAGATTCTTTTAAGCAAATGATGGATGTAGACTACTTTGGCACGGTTTATACAATTCGCTATGCTCTTCCCTTTATACAAGATCAAAGCTGGATTAGTCTTGTTTCGTCTGTAGTCGGTTATATGGGAGTCTATGGATATACAGCATACGCTGGAGCTAAGTTTGCCTTAATTGGCTTTGCCGAATCTTTGCAACAAGAACTGTATGAGAAAAATATTAGTGTAAGTGTGCTTTGTCCCCCGGATACGAACACCCCGGGATATGAGCAAGAAAATAAAACAAAACCTTATGTAACACAAAAGCTATCTGAAAGCGCAAAACTCATGACACCGGAAGAGGTTGCAAAAAAATATTTAAAAAAACTAAAAAAAGGGAAATTTTTAATTACTGTGAATTTTGAATCAACCCTTTTTTATCGCTTAAAAGGCTGTATGCCAGGTTTTGTCCGGTTTGTAATGAAGAAAATGATACAATCTGCTTTAAAAAAGATCAAGGCTTCGTAGAGAATCTACCATTTATCCTCACTTAAAAAACGCCTGTACAAGAGAAAAGCAAAAATGAATTTGTTTTTAAGAAAGAAAAAATTTCGTCATAAAAAACAAAAAGTTTTTTAGTATGAAAGTAAATGTTATTTTAATTAGCTTCCTTTTTATAGGCGGGACATTATTGCATAGCTTAACGCCCGAAGAAAAAGCATGGATTCAAAAAGGGATTGAACTAGCACGAAAGGGGGAGTACGAAAAAGCCATTTCGCTGTTTAAAAAAGCAGCAGCAAAAGGGGACTCATCTACCGCTATGGCTTACTATAACATGGGTTATACGTATGAGCTTGCAGGCAAGCATGATAAAGCCATCATTCACTACAAAAAAGCATTAGATCGAAATCCCGAGTTAGTTATGGCAATGCAAAATTTAGGGTATTTGCTTTTTTTAGAAGGAGAATACAAACAAGCGATTTATTATGGCGAAAAAACAATGAAGCTAGATCCGGAAAATCAAAAAGTACCCAAATGGCTGCCAAAGGCGTATGAAATGGCAGCACAGCAAAGAATTTATGCTTTGCAAAACCAAAAAAAGACACCACAAAATAAGAAAAAAGAAGCACAAAAAGCAGTACAACCAAACAACCCCTATCCTAGCGAAGCCGGCTATACAATCACCGTACCGTATCGATACGAAAAATCTCGGGCTACATTTGTTTTGCATAAACAAGCACCACCATTAGTTATCCCGATGTACTTGTATGCAAATTTAAAGCCATCGCCAAGTTTTGAAATGAAAATCCAAATTGGTGAAGGGTTTTTAGGAATTGTTCATCCTATTTTTATTGCAGGCCATCAAAAAACCGAGTTTTTTTATCGGAAAAAGCATTTAAAGTTTGGTTTAGGTGTCAATACCATGCAAATTAATATGCAAAAATCCGAGATTCCAGCTAAAAGCGATACTTATGTACAAAATACAAAAGTAAAAACTATTAGTGATACAAAATACGGCCTTTTGTTTGGCTATGAAAATAAAGACACGAAGTTTTTAATTTATGCTTATCCACGATATTTAATTAAAGATGCAAGCCCAGGCTTTCAAAGCACACAATTCGACTTAACAAGTTTAGGACTCATTTATCGATGGAAAGGTAGTTTTTTTGGAAAAGAGCTCGAAAAAAAAGGGTGGCCTTATTTTTTATCCTTTTCACTGCTATCGGATGAAATTTATGTTACAGAGTATGAAGCAGGGGGTACAACAAATACCATTGGGCACTACTTTGGTACATTTGCCATTCGCTTTGGTTTAGAGTTTGGCCGGCTTGTTCCAAAATTTAACAAAACTTCGGTTGCTTTTGGTTTTGAATATACCCTATCACTTTACTTCCAAGATTTAAATGATTCGAATCCCGATAAATTTGGGAATGGACAAGGATATTTAGGTTTTGATAGTGCTGGTGCTGTAAGCGGAAATGCTTTTCCTTCTTTTTATACGAATGGCCAACGCTTTACATTTTACTTAAAAGAGCTTTATTTCCGTCGGCTTGTGGCAAAGCAGCTTTTAGGATTTGAAATTATGGGATCTGCAAAGGTCAATGGCTTGTACCTCGGACTTGGGTTTGGCTACCGTTTTTAAGGCCACCATTTTTATAGTGATGCTTCCGATTGCGCTGCAAGCGCAAAATTATGCCGAAAAATACTTTCAGCAAGGGAAAGCTTATGAGCGAGTCGGCAATATAGAGAGTGCTCATTATTATTACATGCTTGCTTACCGGAAAAATCCAAACCGCATGGATATTTTAGAAGCCTATGCTCGGACATTAGCTCTTACCGGCAAGTTGTATGAAGCAGCTGCTCGTTTTCGGGACTTACTGCAAAAAAAACCAAACA
>RFJE01000137.1 GCA_003695005.1 Candidatus Hydrogenedentota bacterium
CTGTTTAGAGGTTCTAACTCCAACTTTTTTGTGTGTTTTTCTTTCTGAAGTTTGCTTTTCGATTTTGTTTTGCATTTGAGAATAAGGAATGAAGAGAAGAAAAAATAATAAAGGGAAAAAAAGCATGAGCATACTTTTTTTTACTTTCGAAAAGATTTTTTGGTACAATGTCTTTTGATGGGGAAAAGTAATAAAAGCATTTAATCCTAACCAAGATAACTCTCCAATACCAAAGTGAGAAATAATTTCTTTTCGGATTTGTAGAATCGCTTGTTCAAGAGAAATACCTTTTTTGACTTTTTTCCAAAAGGATTGAGCAATAAAACGAGCTGCTTGTTCAGAAGCAGGGATGGAATAGCCAATGTAATTTTGAACTCCTGCCGTAATAAAAGCATTGGCAAAACTAGAAGAGCTCTCTTGGTGTTGTGCGCTATTACATGCATTTAAGAATACTACATTTAAATGAGATAAATTCATACTTTCAATGTCTGCTGGTGTTAGAACAGAATTTTGAAAAAAAATTTTATTTTTAACAATATGACCACAATAATGAAAATACTTTACTTGTAGCAATTTCTCTAATACAACCGAAATCTCGGAATACTTCCCGAGATGAATGGGATTAGGCAGTAATTTTATAAGATCTTCTTTTTCTTTGTTGCAAAGATCTTTTATATCCGCTGCATCATTTGGGTTGGTTAAAATTAAACTCTCTCTATAAGATGTTTGGTTTATTTTTGGCCTTTTTGGTATTTCTACTTGCCGAATTATACTATAGTTTTGAACTAAAACTTCGCCTTTGTAAGCAATCGCTTCATACGGCAAATCGGGAATCGTAGGATCTGTATAAAAAATAACTTGCTTTTTTAAAAATTCAATCCCGTTAGGAAACAAGATGTTATATAAAGCTTTCCCTTTCGCAAGTAACTTTTTCAATATTTCGGTGTCTGTTATACCCTTATCCCCTGCCACTGCTTTCGCATGTTGGATTTGCTTGATTGTTTTTCGCCAAGAGAAATGGAACGCTTTTAGTACGTTGTAAGAAAGTTGATGATTGACTTGATAGGGAAGGCTATGAGTCCCATTTTCTACAAAAATGCGAATAGCATTTTTACCCACTCGGACTAACCGAACAATCATTGACAACAAATAAACTTAGTTAGGCTCAAAGTGTCAAGAAAAAGAGTGTGTATGGCAGCGATACGGCGAAACGCCATATCGCTGCCAATAGATACGTTACGCAACCCCTAATTTTGCAGCCACATCTTCATAATCGGGATCTTCTGCATAAATTTTTTCAAACTCTGTTCGGGCTCTTTTGGCTTGGCCTAACTTTTCATAAATACAGGCTCGCTCATAGCGAAGAGCAAGAAGTAAGTCTTTAGGACGATTTTTCTTGCGACGCAAAGCATACGTTAGGGTATCCCTAGCAGCGGAAAGCAGGCCTAACAAATGTAGTGCTTTTGCTTTGTAAAAAAGTAATGCCGTATGAAGATGAGATTTATTTTGTATCCCTTCTGCGAGCTTTACAATTTTTTGATATGTTTTTTTACTGTTGGGATTATCTTTGGAAGTGGTTACATATAAATATTCTGCGAGTGACAGTTTTACTAAAATATCATTTGGCTCAAGGCGACGCAATCGGTTTAAGCAAGCAATGGCTTGATCATCCTTTTTTTGTGCCTGATAAATTTCGACTAAAATAAGCAATGCACCGCGAAGGTTTGGTTGAATATAAGCAGAAACTTCGGGAGTAATTTGGAATTCTAAAGTACCCGACATATCATATTTAGAAAAATACTTCCCGAGTTCAGTAGCTTTTTCTAAAGCTAATTGAAAATATTTTTCTGCTTCTACAATATTCTTTTTTTCTACAATATAAATGGCTCCTAAAATCCAGGCACCGTCTGCTAAATGAGTGGCTTTTTTTAAAGACTCTATGGCTTTATCGGGATTTCCTTGCACATATTCTTTTAAGCCATCTACAAAGGCTTCTTCATCATCGGGAGTAACAATTCTTTCGAAAAAGTTAAGAGTTAATTTGTCCGATTTCTTTCGTGATTGGATTTGTTGCTTACGCGAAGATTTCTGATTTAAAGTCGTGGTATAATAAAGACCTGTCCCGGGAATTCCCGTGGTAACCCTTGTCCCCCGCGGGCCAAAGGTTACTTTAGCCCCTCGTGTTCCTACTGAAATAGAGGCGCCCGACTTGCTTAAATTTAAGGTAATCCCAGGGGCTATTTTGATTCTTCGCCAAAACCGATATGCCATAATTACTCTATTCCCTTGTTATCCTTACTAAAAAATTGAATTTCAGCAAGTATTTTAGCTTTTCGACTATCCCGCGCAATAGAAGCTAAAACATTGATCAGAAAACCAAGGATAACTGCATCTACTCCATAGTAAAAATAATTTATCCCGAGAATTTTGTTGGTGATATCCGACGAATCTTGAGCAAGTCCAATAAAAAATAAGACAATGCCTACAATCATCAATACGGATCCAAGAATGACAGTGAAAGCTTCCTTGCCGGAAAAATCATAATATCCATCTTGTTTCAATATTTGAATTTTTTGAATGGTTTTTAGATCTGTTGTTACTTCTTTTACGGGGTATGAATTCGTAATAGAAGCCTTTTTTACTCTCACTTGCTGTCTTTTAGAGTCTATTTCAGCGACAATCCCTAAATAATTTCCATTTTTTAAACTATATGCTTTTTGATTCCGTTGAATAGTTTCCTTCATAACAACCTCCGTAGTAGAAAACCTAGGGGAAGTAAAATACATATACACTTGATGTCAAGTAGTTCTAGATACTTCTTGTTAGGTAAACTTTCAATCTTTCCCTATAATTTATGAGGGGGGACACCCCCCTGGCTTCGGCCGCGCAACCGTTCTTCGAGTTTGGCTTTAAAATAACATTTGTGTTCCAAAGTGATTTTTCCGCATTAGGTTACTGTACGTTTTCCATCCTGTCAACCGTCTCATCACTGCGCGTCCTTCGCCACCCCCCGTGCGGTATAGCTAGAAAATAGTACAATCCGTATTAGCTGTAATATTCATTGCGACTGCATTTTTTCTCACTAGGGAAAGATTCAGCGCTTACCTTGTTAGAACCAGTGCTTATTATTTTGGAAGGTGGACATCCCCCGACGTCCATGGATGGACTAGTGGCCCGCTCGCCGTGCGCGCTCGCGGGCAGGCTCTGCCCGATTGGGTACTTCCGCGCTACGCGACGTACATGGATGTACTAGTGCCGAGCCAGACAGGATGTCGAAAGCGAGGCCTC
>RFJE01000138.1 GCA_003695005.1 Candidatus Hydrogenedentota bacterium
AAAAAGGCTCGTATCACAAAGTACCTCCTATATAGTTAATGAGATAAGTTACAGCTGCACCCGCTAATAAAAAGCACAAAGTAACTACGAGAGAAGCCGGCGAACCTTTTGCTAATCCCGAAATGGAATTTCCGGAAGTACAACCTCTTGCCATCCGAGATCCATATCCCCAGCACACTCCACCAATAAAAAGGACAACTGCTTTTATCCAAATCGAATCACCCCAAATTTTATCAAACTGTCCTAATGAAAAATTAGGGTGATACGACCCCGAATAAAGCGCTGCCAAAAAGCCACCTAGTAAAATCCCTAAGACAAAGAACGTTCTATAGCCAAAAGGTCCCCCAATATCCGGCCTGTGAAAATATGGTTTTTTGGTAATGATGGAACAAGCACTTACGTAACCGCGTGTTACGGATAAAAACTTTCCGGTAAACAAAACTAGGATGATAGACACTGCTGCAATAGCAAGCCCCCCAATGTACCATGGCCAATAATGATAAAACATAGTTCCTCCTTTTCGAGTAATGTTAATTTGGGCGGTACTGGACTCGAACCAGTGACCTCTTGCATGTCAAGCAAGCACTCTAACCACCTGAGCTAACCGCCCAAAGCTTTTGATTATGTTATAGACAAAAACTAAGATACACGGTCAATTTGTTTCCGTACAAAAGGATTGTACTACGCGATAAAATAAATCTGTTCCCCATAAAAACCCTTTCTTATGGATTCTTTCATTATGTCCGTGAAATAAATCACTAAAATTTACTTCGGGCGGAAAAAAGACCGGCGAAAAACCTAATACCTGAATGCCAAGTTTATAAAGTTGGTTTGCATCCGAAAAACCAACTAGGGTATATGGTACACATTGAGCATCCGGTACATCTTTTGTTAACTCTTCTGTAATTAAATCATAAAAAGGGCCTCGACCTACATCTGTCACCGGACCACCATGTCGGATAAGCTGCAGGGTTGCATTTTCGGGTAAAATAGCTTTTAAAGTTTCTGTCGCTTCTTCTACAGAAGTATCGGGTAAAAAGCGACAGTCAACGTAAACCGCAGCCTCTCCTGGAACAACGTTGATTTTTTTACTGGATTCAATAACGGTCGGGGCAAAAGTATCATGGGTCATGGCATAAAAAGCTTCTCTTTTTTCAGCAGGTAAAACATTGATGGCAAGAGAATTCCCCCAACTCGTGGCTAAAAGCCGGAAAATAAATTTTTTGATGGCTGGTAACTCTTCGGACATCGAGTAAATCATTTCCCTTGTTACTTTCGAAGGATTTGCAGGGGAAGATAAATTTTTTAAATCAAATAAAAAATCACTTAAGTGATAGTTTGCATTATCTTTCGTCGCTAGCGACCCGTGACTCTCTTTCCCTGGAAAAGTAATTTTATACCATGCAAACCCCTTTTCTTCGGTTTGGATAAAAAAGAATTGCTTGTCCTCTACATAGACAGGAAATCCGCCTACTTCATTCAAGGCATAGCCGACCCCCTCTAATAGCTTTGGATGCTTTTCCACCACAAATTGAGATCCATATTCACATCC
Source organism: Candidatus Hydrogenedentota bacterium (assembly GCA_003695005.1). Classification (GTDB taxonomy): domain Bacteria; phylum Spirochaetota; class Leptospiria; order Turneriellales; family J094; genus J094. The sequence goes on from RFJE01000138.1 coordinate 1,553, forward strand.
TGCCTCTTCGTCGGCAAAAGCCGCAAAAACAACATCTCGGTTTAATTTTATTTTTTTTCGTTTTAACAATAAAAATGCCATTAAAGAATAAATTGTGTGATTTTTCATATCAATGGCACCACGGCCATAAATATAGCCATCGTCTTCTTTTGCCGACAATGGATGATGTTTCCACTTGCTCTCATCCCAAGGCACGGTATCCACATGAGAAGAAAGTAGCAAGCCCTGATTTTGGCTTTTTGATTTTAATCGCGCAACAATGTTTAACCTGCCTTTTTCCTTCTGAACTATTTTATATGGAATTTTTTCTTTTTTAAAAATAGATGCAATATATTCAATTACTTTTTTCTCGTTCGAGTCGGGGTTTCGGGAATCCATTTTTAAAATAGCCTTAAAGTGCTTCAACGCCTCATTTAATTCTTTTTTGCTAAGTAGCTTTGGTTCGGGACAAGTAAATGTGCTCATGGAGTGCTCCTTAATTATCAAAAATACTCAACTGCTCATAAGGGAACAAGCTTTTTTTTTGTTTCCTAGATCGTGTCATAGGTGGCTCATGTTGCCATAAGCCTTCCTTTTCTAATTCATCTAATAGCTCCTTTGCTCGCTCAATAATAATATCTGGCATACCCGCCATTTTCGCAACCTGAATTCCATAAGATTTATCAGCTTTACCTTCTACAATTTTCCTTAGAAAGATAACATTATCATTATCCTCCACAGCCTGAACGGTTAAACCAATAATTCCCTTGTTTGGCTCAATAAGCTCGGCAAGTTCTGCATAGTGAGTTGCAAACAAGGTTTTTGGCCTGCCATATTCATCCTGATTTAAGTATTCAATCATAGCACGAGCAATGGAAATACCATCATACGTAGAAGTGCCGCGACCAACTTCGTCTAACAAGATAAGAGAATGTGGACTAAAACCTGCAAAAATGCGTGCACATTCGGACATTTCTACATAAAATGTACTTTGGCCTTTTGCAAGTCTATCATACGCTCCAATGCGCGTAAAAATTCTATCTACTAAGCAAAGCCTTCCTTCCGAAGCTGGTATAAAACTCCCTGCTTGTGCTAAAATTTGAATTAAGGCAATTTGCCGTATGTAAGTAGATTTCCCGGCCATGTTTGGACCGGTTAAAATTGCTAAATGCCTTTCTCGATTGTTCAGCCATACATCATTCGGAATAAAGGGCTCTGACGAAAATAAAGCTTCCACTACGGGATGACGACTATCTTTTAAAATAATTTCATCATTCTTTGTGATTTCGGGTCTTGTATAATTTCTTTTTTTAGCGCAATAAGCGTGAGATAAAATCACATCGAGTTTTGCTATCTTTTCTGCTAAATCTTTTAGTATCTGAATTTCCTGACGAATATCTTCCACAAACGAAAGAAAAATTGCTTTTTGTGTTTCAAAAACTTGTTCTTTCGCACTCAATAGTTTTTCTTCTAAATTTTTTAGCTCTTCTGTGGTAAAGCGCTCTGCATTCGTAAGGGTCTGCCTCCTGGCGTAATTTTCTGGCGCTTCTTTTGCCTGACCCTTTGGCAGCTCTATAAAATAACCAATCACTTTATTATACTTTACTTTTAATCCCGACAGTCCGGTTTTTTCTTTTTCTTTAGCTTCAAAATTGCGCAATATCTCCTGAGCATTTTCTGCTAAGTCTAAAAGTTCATCAAAAATTTCGGAATAGCCTTTTTTTAAAAAAGGTCTCTCATCTAAAATAGGCGGAAGATCTTCGCGCAATGCTTCGTTTAGTGTTTTTCGTAGTGTCTCCGGAATCACTACTTTACTAATCTGTTGCAAGAATTCAGGCAGGGAATTTACTTCGGCAAGCTTTGGAAAAATTTCTGAAGCTAAATTTAACCCGTCGCGTAACTGCCCTAAATGTCTTACTTGCGGCTTATTTTCTAAGTTGATAATAACACGCTCTAAATCTGGCCAATTGTGTAATTTCTGACGGATATCTTCTTGTAATCGAGTGTTTTCCATGAAAAATGAGATGGCATCTAACCTCTTTTCAATTTCGTTTTTATCATAATAAGGCATCGCAAGTTCTTCGGCTAAAAGGCGAGATCCACCCCCTGTGACGGTAAAATCAATCGTTGCTAATAGACTACCAGCTTTTTTTCCTTCACTGTCTTTTAAAATTTCTAAGGTGGTAAGGGCAGCTTCGTCTAAAATCAGTCGATTTTGGTCTCGAATTTTTTTAGGAAGTGTCCAACGAATTTTCGCGCCTGGGGCAATTTCTTCTAAATAAGTAAAAGCAAGAGCTAAAGCTTTTTTCTCGGTTTCTTGCAATTCCAATGGATCTAAATTCTGAACAGGTAAGTGCTTCTTAAGCAAAGAGTCCACATACTTCATTGAGTCTAAACCTGGCTTGCGAATGGAAAGAGATCCGGAAAAAGTAAAACGTTCATCAAAACTAACGGCTTCTACTACGTTGTTGGCAGTAAAAAAAGCCTGGATATCTGAAAAAGGCGCACTCCGAATGAAAATTTGACCGGTGCTTGGGTCAAGGACAGCAGAAGAAAAATTATTTTTTAAGGGATAAACTGCCGCAAAGCGACGAGATGTTTTTTCGCTTAGTAAATCCTCCTCAAAAATAGTCCCTGGGGTTAAAATACGAATGACTTCCCGTTTAACAATGCGTCCGCTTACATCCTCTGGATTTTCCACTTGCTCACAAATAGCAATTTTTTTCCCTGCCTCTAATATCTTATGCACATAGTTATGCAACGCATGGTAAGGGATTCCGCACATCGGGATTTTATCCTGTCTTTTTGTAAGCGCAATGTCGAGAACTTTCGAAGCAAAAATGGCATCTTCTAAAAACATTTCATAAAAATCCCCCATCCGAAAAAACAGAATTTCTTCGGGATACTTTTTCTTAATGGCCAAGTATTGGCGCATCATCGGGGTATCGAGTTTTGCACTCATGGACAATTTTCAGGATATCCGTTTAAAATATGGTAAAACTTTCGTAACTTACTTTCATCTTTGATTCCTGGTGACAACTCAATTCCGCTAGAAACATCCACCCCAAATGGCTCTAAAGCCTGCAAGGCATTGCATAAGTTTTCGGGATTTAATCCCCCTGCTAGCAAATATGGTCTTTGAATCTCTTTTACAAATTCCCACGGAAAAGGTTCTCCACTTCCTCCGGCAAGCTTTACCCCATTTTGGACTTTAGGCGTATCAAATAGGATGATAGAATGCTCTCGAAAAGAATCCACATCTTGTTCCAAAAGTTTTTTTGTTGGATAAATAACAGGAAAAACTTTTGGTTTTGTAAGCACCTCGCATATTTCCTTAAAATCGGGATGGTCCGAGGGGACTTGTACAAAGCTCATTAAATCGCGAAGCTTTTTATAAATTTCAAAAATGTACTCTTTTTCGTCATACCCAAAAACAAGGACGCGCGGGGAATCTGGAAAGCTTTGCCGTATTTCGAGTGCCACATCAATCGTACACATTCGTTCAGAAGCAGGATGAAATACCATCCCGAGAAAATCCGCACCTAAACTTTTGGCAAGTCTCGCATCTTCTATTCTTGTCAGCCCACAAATTTTAGAATAAAATCGGATTGGCATTAACGAATAGCTTTTAAAACCATTTGTAAAAATTTTTTACTATACATTTTACCAATGAGCCTTTTGCGCAAGTTACGGCTTGCTTTATTCAAATAAGCTACCTGGTCTTTTGGCGGCTCAATAAATACAATCCCCTTTTTCTTTAGGACTTTAAGAGCACGCCGATTTTCTTTTCGCACAGCAGCAATCGATTTATGCATATTTTCTTCCGAAACTTGTAAAACTAACTTCTGCAAATCTTCCGGTAATTTTTTAAAAAACTTTTTAGAAACAAAATTTGCATTTCGTAAGTTCGTTAAAGGGATGTTGTATAAATATTTAATTTCCCGATACCACTGAAACCCAATAGCTGCAGAAGGGGGTGCATAAATTACATCAATCCCATTTGTTTGTAGTTGAGGCAACACTGACTCAATACCAAGGGGAACAGGAATTAAGCCTAGTTCTTTCATACTTTCTTTTACAAGCTTGCCTCCACTTGGCATCCAAACTTTTCGCCCCCGAAGCTCGGATACTTTTTTAAATGGTTGTTTTGTCATTAAGTACACCCAACCGGCTTCTCCCCATCCGGCTAAAATAAAACCTTTCTTTTTAAACTTTTCGCGTAAAGGGGGGGTTAGTTTTTTTACTGCTCTATCAATTTGTTTTTCTGTTTTGATCAGCAATGGGACTTCTAATACTCGCATAGCCGGAACAATCATCCCCATGCCAATTCCGGTTAAGTTGACCATTTGCAATGTACCATTTTTCATTTTACGAATCATGGTAATTTCGTCCCCTGCAATACCACCTAAATACAACTTTACCTTGATTCTTCCTTTAGACTTTTTTTGTAAGTCAAACTTCATTTTGCGAAAATAGCGAGCCCAAATCGTGCCTCTTGGTGCAATGGATCCAAATTTAATTACGTATTTTTTTTCTGCAGCTTGGTTTTGCCATCCCCCTAATAATACTGCAA
>RFJE01000139.1 GCA_003695005.1 Candidatus Hydrogenedentota bacterium
GAGTCATCTTGTAAATAAAATATCATATAAATTTATACTTCTCTTACAAGCAAGTCCGAATAAAATCCGGGACGGGAAATAATATGGATATGTCCCTTATCCAGAAGTACTTCCGGTAGCATGGGTCTGCTATTGTAAGTGGATGACATTACTTGTCCATAAGCACCGGCATGCAAAAGAAACAATCTATCTCCGGGGGATAGTTTTGGCATCATAATTTTTTTTCGGAAAAAATCCCCGCTTTCGCATACCGGGCCTACGATGTCATAAAGAGAGCGATTTTTACTGTCAGTTTCCGGGAGGATAGGATGATTGGCTTCGTATAGGGCAGGGCGGATAAAATCATTCATTCCTGCATCGACAATGGCAATCGTAAAACCTTGTTTCTGCTTGGTGTATAAAACATGAGTGACTAAAATTCCACTGTAGGCGCTTAAAAAGCGGCCAGGTTCAAAGTCAATTTGGATTCCCTTTTGAAAATAAGGTTTTAATTTTACCTGTAATCTATCTAATGCAAATTCTCTATGAGGTTTAGAATCAGCATCAGTCTCATAGTCAATGCCAAAGCCACCACCAAGGGAATAATATTGAACCGGACAGCCCGCTTGCTTGGCTGCGAGTCCAAGGGATTCTAATTTTAAAAGAGCTTTTTCATAGACTGTCTCGTCTAACAGTTGACTTCCTAAATGAGCTTGCAAGCCAATTAAGTGCAAACTTTCATCTTGTTTGCAAAATTCTAATGCATCTGCAAATTCCGATACATTGATTCCAAATTTATTCTCATGCATTCCCGTGGTAATATACTTATGAGTATCCACTTCAATTTCAGGATTCATACGTAGAGTAACCGGGGCAATTTTATTTAGAGATTTTGCTTGTTCGGCAATTGCTTTTAATTCAGAAATGGACTCTACATGGAACGCGTAGATTCCTAGTTGCAAAGCAATGTGAATTTCTTGCTTGGTTTTACCAACTCCCGCAAATACAATTTTTCTCGGATCAATGTTAATGGCTTGCGTTCTATAAATTTCACCACCAGATACAACATCAAAGCCAAAATTTTCATGTTTGTCGATTTCGGATAAAAAGACAGAATGTGATTGGCTCTTCACTGAATAAAAAAAGCGAGATTGTGGCAAGTTTTGTTTAAGCTTTCCAATTTGGCTTCTAAAAACATCCATGGAATAAAGGTAATAAGCACCTTCATAAGCATATTTTTCTTTTAAGAGTTGTTCAGCTTGCGCGGCGACTTCTGTTAAAGAGTCATTTTGCCAATAAAGAGTTTTATTTTTATAAGAGTACATTATGCTGATTTCAACTCCACGCTTAATAGTTTCGATACGCCGGGTTCTTCCATGGTAACACCAAAAATTGCATCCGCATGAGCCATCGTTTTTTTATGGTGGGTAATGAGTACGAATTGGGTTTTTTCCTTAAACTCATCGAGCATGGATAAAAAGCGAACAACATTGTGGTCATCGAGCGGGGCATCAATTTCATCGAGCACACAAAAAGGGGAAGATTTTACTAAATAAATGGCAAACATTAAGCTTATGGCTGTGAGTGCTTTTTCTCCACCGGACAATAGCCTTAAAGAACGAGGTCTTTTTCCGGGAGGTTGCACCATAATATCAATACCGGATGTTAATGGCTTATCTGGATCTACTAATTCTAAAGTTACATTGCCACCACCAAAAAGCCGGTTAAAAATTTTGCTAAAATTTTCCCGTATTTTTTCAAACGTTTCTAAAAAGAGTTCACGAGAAGTTTCATCAATATCAGCAATCACTTTTTCAATGTCTTCTTTTGCTTTTAAAATATCATCGAGCTGTTCTTTATGGTGATCATACAAGCTTTCCACATTTTCTAGTTCTTCAATGGCTAATGGATTTACAGCGCCGAGCTCTTTTATTTTGGCTTCGATTTCTTTTAGTTTTTCTTTTTCGGATGCCATTTGAACACGAGACTTTCCAAGCTTTTCTTCGACTTCTTGAATGGTCATATTGTAGTCATTGTATAAGTCCTGTGTTACATGCTCTTTTGTTGCGACGAGTGCACCAATTTGTACTTCTAGTTCTTGGATGGAAGTTACAATATCAGATAGCTTATTTTGATCTTTTTCTAACGCAAGAAACAGAGATTCTCTTTTCTTTTCATTGCTTTCTATTTTCTTTTCTAATCGTGCAATTTTTTCTAAATCCTTTTTTACATCTTTTTCAATGGTGTTGATTTGGATTTCATTGTTGCGAATGAGTTCTTGTAAGGAAAGCAAATTTTCTTCATGCTTGCGGTACTGTTTTAAAAAATACTGATTTTGTTGCTCTTCCGCAGCAAGCCTTTTTTTGAGTTCTTCTTCTTTTTCGATCGAGTTTTCATTTTGGATTTGATACGAACGTAGCTCACCAACTAAAAGTTCTTTTTGTGCTTTTAAGTTTCCAATCTCTTCTTGCAGATTCGCAATTTCCAAACGTAGCCTCTCTACATTTTGTTGTGATTGGGTTAGTTTCTGTTCCGCTTTTTCAATAGCAGCATCTATCTTTTCTTTTTGGGATAAGATTCCACCTTCGTCAAAAAGCGAGTGACGCAAAGCTAAACCGTAGTCTGCAATTTTTTGAATTTTATTTTTTAATTGTAAGTTTCTATATTCTTTTTGAATCGTGTGATACAAATTTTCCGAAAGAGATTTTTCCTGTAATAACAGCTTTTCAAACTCATGGATTTGGTTCAGTAACAACTCCGTATTTTGTAAGTGTTCTTTTTCGGCTTTTTCTAGTTCTTGTTTTTGGCTTTTTAAAGCAGCTAGTAATTCTTGAATGACTTTCGCTTGTTCCTGTCGAAGCGCTTTTATTGCTTCTTGCGTGTTCGCAATGGTTTGTTGTTCCTGTTTAAGTTTTTCTTTTTTTTGGTTAAACTCTTTTTCTTTTTGACTTGTATTTTTTTCTACTTTCTGAATTTCCACTTTTGTTTCAGATAGTTTACCACGCAGCTCTAATGTAAGTTGTTTTTGTTTATCTTGTTCTTTTTTGATTTCTAGGATGCGGGCTTCATGTCGTTTTCTATGTTTATGAATTTCTTCGAGTTGTTCTTTTTCTTTCTGTTGTGACTTTTCATACTCCCGAATTTGGTTTTTCAGGAGTTCAATTTTTTCTTTGGCTACTTGGTTGCCGGCATCAATTTGGTGCCACTGTTTGGTAAGATCATCTTTTTGTTTTTCCAGCTCTCGAATTTGTTCTTCGGCTTGTAAAATTTTTTGACGAATTTTTTCTCGCTCATTTTGCTTTTTACTTAAACTTTGGTTCACTTGTTCAATATTTTTATTGAGCTCTTTTATATTTAAAAACCGGATTCGTAAATCAAACTCTTTTTTTTCCGATAAAAGCTGATTGTAAGCTTTGGTTTTTTCTGCTTGCTTTTTTTTCAGTTCAAGCTCTCTTGAAAGCTCTCGCATGATATCAGAAATCCTATCGATATTTAGTTGTGTATTTTCTAAATTACGAAGAGCTTCTTCTTTTTGTGCTTTAAACCGGCTAATCCCAGCCGCCTCTTCAAAAATATATCTTCTGTCTTCAGGCTTCGAAGATAAAATTAAGTCCATGTTGCCTTGCTCCATAAATGAGTAGCTGGATTTTCCAAGGCCAGTATCCATGAGTAAGTTTTCAATTTCGCGGCGGGGAACGCGAGTCCCATTGAGCATATATTGACTTTGACCATCTCGGTACAACCGGCGGCTAATTTGGATTTCCTCTAAATCAATATCAAAAATTTTGTCATGATTATCTAAAACTAGGGTAACTTGCGCAAAGTTAGCCGGTTTTTTAGTCGCTGTACCAGAAAAAATAACATCTTCCATTTTTTCGCCGCGCATAGATTTAACAGATTTCTCTCCTAATACCCATTTAAGTGCATCTAGAATATTGGATTTCCCACAACCATTCGGCCCAATAATCGCAGTTAAAGAGTGTGTAAATGGAATCTTGGTTGGGACAGCAAAGGATTTAAAACCGTGAATTTGTAGCTCTTTTACAACCATAGTTGACACAGGCACACGGATAACAATTTTAGCAAGTGGCTCAAAGGTTTCGTGGTCAGCTTGCCGAATATCAAATCCGAAATCATGAAGGGCTAATTGAAATTTCCTATCGTTCTGAAAAGGCAAAAACATGGCTACCTTTGTCTAGCCGTCGGAATCCACAACGCGAAGCAGAAAGATTATTGTCGGGATTTACTTTGAAGAAAAATTACCTTGCGATTGTTTTAGGAATAGGATCCCCCTTTTTTCTTGAACTTTTGCAAAGACAGCAAAGAGATCATGGTGGTCATATTTTGCTTGTGGAAGCCGACCCCATTTTATTAGAAAAAATGGATGTAGAAGTTCCTGTCATTACTCCTTCCGAAAACCAGTTAGACTTGTTACTATCGGAAATTGATTTCCGAAAATTTCAGGGATATAGGATTTTCACCATTCCTTCTTCTTTTAAGCTAAATCCGGATTTTTATTCGAATGCTGTCTCTCATATTAAAAAGGCACTTTCGGCAAAACTTTCGGACCTTTTTACTCGTATGGAGTTTGAGCC
>RFJE01000140.1 GCA_003695005.1 Candidatus Hydrogenedentota bacterium
GGCAATAAGATAGAAGTAGACTCTGATGTAAGCTTAGAAGGTTCCACTGTTTTGTATCATGTATTTAATAAATACACAGAAGCTCACTGTTCGTTTATTAGTAAAACAGGGGAAAGTCGTTATTTGTTAGAAGTTTCTCTTGTGAAAATTGCATTAGATGAAAGGCGCCATCCCCGTGCAACGGTGGAAGAAGGACAGGTGGTGATAAACAATATTCGCGCAGCTCGGAATACAATCAATGCTTCACTTTTTAATATCCCTACGTCCGTTAAAGTTCACTTTGGTCAGTATGAGCAAAAGCTAGCAGGCATGGCCGACGAAGTTCATGTAAAAGTGTTTGATACTTCCGACGACAAGCTAGAGCTTGTGCGGAAATCACAGAAAATATTGTATTTGCCTGATACGCAAGATATTGCATCTTACATTCCTGAAGATTTAGATACTTTTGTAGATTACCGCGCTGCTTTAGGAACCGACATTGGTCAGGTGATGGATGCTTATCGCAAAGCTCGGATTAAATCCGAATTAATTGTTCCAGTAATTTATCTAGGCCATGATGGCAAGCCCATCCCATTAGGCTACATACAATTAATTTCTAAAAGTGAGCCCATTGGAATGGATAAAATTATGGAATTAAAAGCGATTTCGTTTGAGCTTGTAGATAGAATTCGTGATTCAAACACCATGCTCATTAATAAAAGACAACCTGTAATTAATGTTTCGTTTGAGGGTTTGCAAATTTTAATCCAAGATGAAGAATTGCAACGCTTTTTAATTCACCAAAAAGGAATGAGTTTTGACATTGTATTTAAGCTGCAGCAACCAATTACCGTCTTTACAGAAATTATATATACTGGTCAACTAGAAAATGGCAGCTTATTAATTGGCGTGCATATTATGGGACGATCTTCCCGAGCAGGCGAAATGGAGCGCTATAAAGAAATGGTGGAAACCATGCTTACCCCTGGTGCCAGCACGTCTCGCTGAACTAGTGCTGCTTCAGCAATTCTCGATGAAGGGAAAAAAGGCCTGCTCGGCGCAGTTCCGCACGCTGAATCCTTCACCTTTTTTACACAAAGGTAGAACAAGATTTTGTTTTTGACTTAAATGGGAGCAATGCACGCCATTTATGTTACAAAACGTAAAAAAGGTGAGGGATGAGGGAGGAGGACTGTTTGAGCACGAGCAGGCCTTTTTTCCCTATTTTTAATTTGATTTCAGCGATTCTTGGCGTTTCGCCGAGAATCGCTGGTGCTGTTTAAATTTTTGCTCAAAAAACCAAGCCACTTCCCCCCCTAAAATAAAAATAAGGGAACTATAAAATACCCAAAGAGCAATTCGCATAATAAACGAAAGAGTTCCAAAAAATAAGGTTAAATCATTAATTTTACTTATGTAAAACCCAAATAAAAATTTTGCCACCGCCCAAAAAAATGCAGCAAAAAAAGATCCGTAAATATAGGATCGTTTTTTTAATTTTGCCGGAGTGGAAGACTTATACAAAATAAAAAATAATATTCCGGAATAAACAAGATTAGAAACAAACCGAAAAAATGGCAGTAGGATAGAATCTTCTCCTAAAAAGTCCAGAAGCCAGGGGATTGAAGATCGTAGTACACTACTCATCATTTGCGTGACGAGAGACAGTGTGGTTGTGGCAATGAACAAAAGAGCAAGCGAGAGCATGAGCAAAAAATGAGTTAATTTTGACTTCCATACAGGACGTGGTTTTTTTACATGAAAAGTAACACAAAGACTTCTCTCCATTACATCAAAAATTAAAGAAGCCACCCACACAATAAACACAGTTGCAATTATGCTTTGGAATAAACTCGTAATGGTAAATCCAGTACGAATGGCTTTTAAAATCTCTACACTTTTAATAAACTCTAGTTGCATTTGGGATGGCAGAAAATCTTTAAGCTGCAATAAGGTTTTTGCTAAAATTTCGGGGGGAACAATCCAGCCTGTAACGGTGTAAAAAAGTGTTATAAAAGGGATGATAGCAAATAAAATATAAAAGCTCATAGCGCCAGCTAATAAAAAACCATTATTTTGCATAAATTGAGAAAAAATACTGCGAAATAAATTTTTAAGCAATGAAGTTCTGTCCACAATACTACTGCTGAGCATGCATGACTTCCTTTTCAAATAGTTTCATAGCATCGAAGGCTAACTTTTTTACTTGCTTTATTTTTTCAGGGGGTGCCTTTGCATTTTGTAAATCAATAATTGTATCTGCTCCTGGAGAAAGTACCGTTGGCAAACCACAAAAAGAAAATACTTTACCAACATATTTCGACCTTACTTTGTTATCAGGAAAAAGAATGCGAGCAGCTTTACCAAAAAGAACAATTCCTTTTAACTTGTACTGAGAAATATCAGCTTCAATATGAGTTTTACAGTTTTCGATCCAGGCGGGATTGCTAACATCTTCGGCACCAAAGTGACAGCGTAAAACTTCTCTTACGAGAAACTCTTTTGGATTTTTTCCCCAGACAGTATGACACATTTTGGTAAAAAGAGAATTCACCATAGGATCTTGATAAAAGCGATCATGTTCGCTTAAAAAAGGATTATGTTTTAGTAAAAGATAAGGTTCGGCTATGAGTAAAGTCTCAAACTGCTTATGTTTGTAAGAAATTCGTCTTTCACATAAAGTACAAAGAGTCGTTTTTTTACTTTGTAAAATTTTCTCAACAGTTTTTTCAGCAATGGCTGGTGTATAC
>RFJE01000141.1 GCA_003695005.1 Candidatus Hydrogenedentota bacterium
ATCGCTGAATTAACATTGAAATACAAGGAAAAAAACTGGACGAAAGAACGCTAATTTCAATTAATGAATACATAAGGAGGTCAAAATGAAAAGAATTCTTATGGCAGGATTACTCGCATTCACCGCTTCCTTTTTGTGGTCGCAAGAGGATGCAAACCAAAACCCTAATAATGAAGAAGTGCAACAAACAATCGAGACAGTGCAATCGGGATTAAGTGCCGAAGAAATAAATGAAATCCGCCAACACAAGCATCCTTTAACCAAAAAAGATTTAGACAATAAAAAAGAAGGTTTTTATCTTACAGGCCTGCCTCTTTTAAATAGTGATCCTGATACAGGCGTAGGCTATGGTGCTCGTGTTTATTTTTTCCAAAATGGGAAAAAAGAAGATCCTCTTTTTGCGTACACACCGTATCGCCACAGGCTATTTGCTCAATTTTTCCAGACCACTGGAGGATGGAACTATCACACAATAGATTATGATGCTCCTTATTTTTTAGATTCCTTATTTCGTTTACGAGCAGCTTTGGTATATGAAAAAAATACAAATGCTCGTTACTTTGGAGTTGGCAACGATACACTACATAATTTACAAGATCCATCGGGACAGCAATATAGCAAATACCAAGATTTTTTAGATTCCATACGAAAAATTGATAATAATGGAAATACCAATGCTCGTTTTACATCTTATACATTTGAAAACCCTCTTCTTTATGTAAGCGGTGAAAGAGATGTAGCTTATTTTGCAGGGGGTGTATTACGACCACTTGTTGCGTTTCGACTGAATAAATATAATATTACAGATTATACCGGCAAAAAAGTAAAAGTCGATGATAAAGACGCCATTCAAAATCCAACGCTTCTTTACTATGATTGTGTTGCAGGAAAATTACTAGGTTGTGGAGGCGGCTGGGATAACCGGCTAGCATTTGGAATTGCCTTTGATAGTCGAGATTTTGAGCCTGACCCGAACAGTGGCCTTTTTACAGAAATTATGACCGAAATTGCCAATAAAGCGTATGGCGCTGATTTTAATTATGCCCGCTATACTTTTTCGCAAAAAGTGTATTTTAGTCCTATACCAGATATTGCCGATTTGGTTCTTGCGTGGCGGGGTGTATATAGTTTCCAAAAAGGGGATGTCCCATTTTATGCATTGAATAAACTCAGCTTTACGGAAGGCAATAAAAATGGTTTAGGTGGTCTTCGAACATTACGTGGATTTAAAAGCAATCGTTTTGTAGGAAAAGTGATGGCGCTTACGAATTTTGAAATTCGCTGGACAATGTTTCATGCAAAAGTAATAGGCCAGGATTTTGCTTTTATTTTAGTTCCCTTTATTGATGCTGGTCGTGTCTTTAATGACCCTAAGCAAACTTCATTTCAGGGGTGGAAATATGATTATGGAGCTGGCTTGCGCATTGCGTGGAATCAGGCAACCATTATTATGATTGACTACGCAATGAGTTCAGAAGATTCTGGCTTGTTTATTAATTTTAGTCACATTTTTTAACCGATGGAAAAAGAAGCCCTACCCCATGTAATGCCCTATGTACTGAAAGAAGAGTTTGAAAACGGGATAGGGCTTTATAGAGAAATTTTTAAAGCAGCCAAAGAAAAAAAAATTAAGCCTGATCATATCCAAGCAGCCATTGAGTACCTCTCTCAATTATTAGGAAATGTAGAGGAGCGTAATCCGAGGAGCATCCTTGTTTTTTATCCCGAGTTATATTCAAACCAGGAATACTTAATTCACCATGCAGTCAATACCGCAATTTTAGCGCTTTTGTTTTATGCTCGTTTAAAAAAACCGCACCAGGAAACTATTGAAGTCAGTTTAGCGGCTTTATTGCATGACATTGGCCATGCTCTTAGTAATCCCGATTTAATTAATTCCCCCAAAGTACTCACAACGGAAGAAAAGCTTCCCTTAACCAACCATCCCCATTTAGGCTATGAACTTTTAAAAAGCCTAAAACTACCGGATGTTGTTTTGCAAGGAATTTTGTTTCATCACGAAAAATTTGACGAAACAGGTTACCCAACCATGCTTCCGGCAAGTCGCATTCCAGATTCAGCCAAAACAGTCGCCCTTGTGGATTTATATGATAATATTGCATCCGACCGTCCCTATAGCAAAGGCAAATCGCCACAAGAAACATTGCGCATTATGCTTTCTTTAAGTGGAAGCTATTTTTCGCCGGAGCAAGTCGCTCGTTTTGTGCGAATTATGTGGCAACCCTTATGTGGCTCGAAACCTTTTCTTTTACCAGGTATGATTGTGCGCACAAATTTTGGAGAAGTAGCCAAAGTAACCCATATTTTTGAAGATCATATTTTAAAACCAGACATTGAGATTTTAATTGATCGAAAAAATAAACTTTTACAGAAACCTTTGCCAATTAAAATGAAAAATGATTTAGAAAGAACCCTTACAAAAATTTATGATGAAGATCATTCTAAAGTGATTTTAGAAAAAATCCAAGAAAAACTACAATCTGTTCAAGAGCCGGAATTTAAAATTGAGCTTATTACAAAGGACGAGAAAAAATCATGAGTACATTTTATATTCAAGCTTTTTCGAACACACAGGAAAAAAGAGATAAGAAAAGCAACAAAGAGCAAAAAGATTTTAGTTCACAGGTAAGCCAATCGAAAGTCCCGCTTTCAAAATTGCAAGATCAATTTCCTCTTCCCCCTATCAACGAGAGATTAGCCAAAGAAATGATTACGGATATTTTAAAAGATGAAGTTATAAAAACCGGCACCAGAAAAGTAGTGGTTGGACTTAGCGGTGGAATTGACTCTGCTCTGAGCTACCGCTTAGCCACTTTAGCCTTTGGCACAGAAAATGTTCTTGCCATTTTAATGCCGTATAAATTAAGTTCTTCTTCTTCCATCGAAGACGCACTCGAACTTTTAAAGCAAACCGGTGGACAATACGAAAAAATAGAAATTACCTCGATGGCCGATGCTTATTTTCATTCCTATCATATTACAGATAAATTGCGCATGGGAAATGTTTTAGCTCGCTTACGAATGATTGTCTTATATGATATTTCTGCACGCGAAAATGCGCTTGTCATAGGAACTTCCAATAAAACAGAAATGCTATTAGGCTATTCCACTCTATGGGGTGATATGGCAAGCGCCGTCAATCCAATTGGTGATTTATACAAAACACAAGTTCGTGCATTAGCTCGATATTTAGACATCCCGAAATCGATTCTTGATAAACCACCAAGTGCAGATTTATGGGAAGGCCAATCGGACGAAAAAGAATTACAAACAACGTATGATTTTGCCGATCGAATTTTATATGCCTATACGGATCAAATGAAACCGGAAACTCAAATATTAAAGGAAATCAAAACAAACATTCCCGAACAACTCGAAGTAGCAAAACGCTTAATGAACCGCATAAAAAAAATGCAATATAAAAGAAAGCTTCCTATCATTGTTAAACTTTCTCATCGTACAATTGGGCGAGAATTTCGCTATCCACGAGACTGGAATCTGTAATGTCTAATGGTATTAGCAGGCGGAATTTTTTTGTATCCGCATTTTCCATTTTCATTGGTTTTTTTACTCTATCCTTTTTTACCATCCTTCCAAAACGCTGGAAACGAAAGTTTTTTCCGTTAAAAGGAGAAGATAAAGGATTAAACTGGAAACTTGGACATAAGGTACGAGAAGACCATGTGTGGCCAAAATCTTCCTTGGTACAAAAATATCCTATTTTAATCTTAGGGGGTGGAATCAGCGGTTTGTGTGCTGGTTATTATCTTTCGAAGCATCAGGTTGTCGACTATGCGATATTAGAACTCGAAAATACAGTCGGTGGCAATGCCGTCTGGGGTAAAAAAAAATGGGGTTTCGAAAACCAAAAATTTCCTTGGGCTGCTCATTACTTACCCCTTCCTGGCAAAGAAGCCACTTATGTACAAGAGCTGCTTCATGAACTTTTTCCGCAAGGTTATGAAGAATTTTTATGTCCACCACTAGAAGAAAAGTTATTTCTTTTTGGTCGCTGGCAAGAAGGTCTATATCCGCGACTCGCTGCTTCGCAAAAAGATTTAGCGGAAAAAAAACGCTTTGATGATCTTATGGATGAGTTTCGTCATGCCATAGGCAAAGACGGGAAGAAAGCTTTTGCAATTCCCCTTGCTTTTTCTTCGAAAGACCCTGCTTTTACAAAGTATGATTTTATGAGTATGAAAGAGTTTTTACAAAAACATGACTTCTCTTCTAACAGACTTTTTTGGTATGTAGAATATGGTCTTCGGGATGATTATGG
>RFJE01000142.1 GCA_003695005.1 Candidatus Hydrogenedentota bacterium
ACATACGAACTGCATGAATAAACTGATGCCGTGCTTGTAATGCTTCCTGCATTTCTCTTCTTCGTAAATCTAAAAAACGATATTTTAAGCGAGTATCTTCGCCTGGACGCTCGTACTCATCCACCGGCATAGGTAAGTGATTGCATTTGCTTAAGACAAATAACTTTTCTGCCACAAGCTCCACTTCCCCCGTTGGCATTTTTGGATTGATGGAATCTTTATCCCTTTGCCTTAAAACCCCTTCGACTAAAATAACATCTTCGGATCGCAACGTATCTGCTTCTGCATGCAACTTTTCATTGGTGGATTTATCGAAAACAAGCTGAAGGATTCCAGAACGATCCCGCAAGTCAATAAAAATAACACCTCCTTGGTCGCGATAATGATACACCCATCCACTAACCACAATTTTGTCGGAAGTAACATTTTCTTTTGTAAAATTTCCACAGGGTACTCGACGGGGAAACAGTTCTTCTAGCATACGGCAAACTTTTACTTGCAAACACGGTGTCACGCACGGAAATTTTTACATCCCAGCGGATAATACCGTTGACAGGGTTACTCATTCTGCGAGATTAACTCATGCGTAAAATTTATTTTCTTTTTATAGCCTCTCTTTTTGTGGCTCACTGCCAGCTTTTACGAGAAGAATTAAGAAAAAATGCACCCGAAGTAAGCTTAAAAAAAGCAACCCTTGTTGGTTTTGACTTGAATGCTGCGGAAGTGGACTTTCTATATGAAATTCGCAATAAAATCAATTTTGGTATTACTTTTTCGAGACTGAAGTTCCAACTCTTTGTAGATGGAAAAAAGTTAATCGATGCAGACAATCCTAAAAATGTATCCCTAGCCCCGAAAGGTACAAGCGAGTTTACCATTCGCCAGAAATTTACTTACAGCGAAGTTGCCGATAGCTTACTAAATTTATTTAAAAAAGAAAATGTGGAAGTAAAATTAAAAGGGATTGTTGGTGTTGTCGTACCTAAAATTAATGAATCTATCGAAGTCCCCTTTGAAGGTTCGATGACAGTTCCTGTCCCCAAATTGCCGAAAATAACCTTTGGCAAATTTCGGTATGTAAAAGCAAATTTAAACCCATTTAATCCCTCTGCTCGTTTTGAGCTTTCGTTTGCCATTACAAACCCGAATCCTTTTCCTATCACCATTGCCCCTTCGGGATACTCTTTTCAAGCAGCTGGCAAAGATTTAATTCGTGGTCAAGTAAAAGAGACCTTATTAAAAGCAAAACAGCAAAAAATGGTCAAAGTACCTGTGGTATTAAAAGGCAAAGAAATTATTGACCTCGTTCCAAAACTGCGGGATTTTAAATCTCTCGACTATAAATTTTCCGGCGAGATCAATTTAAAAACATTAGGACAACCGCTCCGTTTACCATTTACCATTCCGTGACATTACAAGAGGCATGGAAAATTTTAGGCCTGCCGAATACCATAGAAAAAAATAAGCAAACGCAAATCAAAACCATCATTAAGCAGGCCTATCACGAAAAAGCGTTAATGCTGCATCCCGATAAAGGTGGCAATCATAATGACTTTGCCGCCTTGCAAAACGCCTATGATTTTCTTTTGCAGCAAGTTGAAAAAAGCAATGCTGAAAATACTTTTAGCATATTTTTCAAAACGCATCCCGAGAAAAAAAGTTCGGATGATTTTTCCCTCTATAAAGAAGCCTGCTCTATTTTTTCAGAAGCGTTTGAGCTTTATTTTGCAAAACCACGTCCTGTAAATTTAGATCCACTCGATCCGGATTATTTGCAATTAAAAGAAAGGCTGTTACAAGCGAAACATTCCTTTGGTAAATTATTAAAAGAATACCCTAAAAGTATTTTTGTTCCCGATAGTATTGAAAAAATTCAAAAAATTAATATCTGGATTAAGCAAGAAACTTCTCCGGATAATCCGTAATAATGCCATCAAGGCCAATGGTTTTAGCATATTCATACTCATCCATGCTGTTAATCGTCCAAGGTATTACTTGTATATTTCTTTGGCGCGCAAGCTGAATAAATTTCTCATCAGTAATGATCTTATTTTTATAATACAGGGGTGGCTCTAAAAATTGAAATGCCGGTTTTCCAAAGGAATACCCAATCCTACTTTGTACATAATGCAATCTTGTTTCTAAAGGGGAAGCCACTGTGGCAAAATTAGAATCACTCCTTACTCTTTGTATTTGCCTATGATAAAAAGAAGCTAAAATAATTTTACAAGGCAGCGAAAATAAGTTCAGGGTTTGTAAAACAATCTGGACTGCATTTTTTGTCTTTGGTTTAATATCAATATTTACATAACCTTTAAAATTCTTTTTGAGAATCAGTCTGCAAAAATTTTCTAAACTTGCATAAACAAAACTCTTACCGGAATCATGGACAATAGGAACGTTTACTAAATCGGAATAAGATATTTCCGCTATTTTATACTTTTTCCCCGTCAAACGCAAAGTATCTTCGTCATGCGAAAGCACAGCAACATTATCTTTCGTAATTTGTACATCTGTCTCTAATCCGTCACAAGAGAGAGAAATGGCATGTTCAAAGGCTTCTAATGTATTTTCCGCTGCTTTTGAAATTCCCCCCCGATGAGCAAATATCATCATTCGGATAAATAATCCATTCCTAATTGAATTTCTCGCGTTTCGCCTAAAAATACTGCGCGAACCACAAACCTTTTTTTTCGCTTATCCACACGAACAATTTGGACTTTTTGGCCTTTTAATGGTCCTGTTTCGACTTTATACTCATCTCCTTCTTTTAACAATTTCATGCTTGGAATGATTTCATTTCCACCGGTAAGCATTTCTATATAGTTGACTTCCGCCGAAGATAAGGGCATTACTTTTTTATTCTCCATATCCTCGCCTAAAATTTTAATAAAGGATTCTGGCATGTGCTTACGAAATTCTTTCTCCAAAAAATTTTTTTGTTCCATACCGATTGGATCTTTGCTTTTTAAAAAGAAATAACCTTTGTAAAGAGGCGCAACTTCTTTTTTGGTTACCCCCTTACGTCGAATATAAAGCTCGCGCCGAGGGAAAAAAAAGGTAAACTCTGGCGCAAGCTTTTGCAAAAAATTTTTATACTCTAATTCTTTTCCGGTAGTGGTATAAATGGCATAATAATACATGCCAACACAAAATTATGGATTTTGATCCGTTCCATCATCCACAGTTTCTGAATTGTCTGAATTAGTAGTTGTTTCTTGCGTCGTGGTTTGCTCATCGGTTGGCGAAGTGTACTCTTCTTCTTCGCTTGTGTCTTCCGTGGCTTCTTCTATAAACCCATATTTTGTTAAAAGCCTTTCTGCGGCTAAACCTGCCGGACCACCTTGATCAACATAATCACGTAAATTCGTAACAATTTCTTGTGCTTTTTCCGAATCAAGCTCATTTTTTTCTTCCAGTTTTGCTAAACGAATCCCTGCTAAATGAATTTCTTTTGCTGCTTCTATGTCTTCGGGTTGCACTGAATATCCCGTGGCTTCCATCCAATGATGAGTTACCCACTTTTCTGTTCCTTTGTAATTTACTTTACCGCAATAGACATTTAACATATTTTTTTCTTTGTTTATTTCTAAAATCATGCAAAGCTGACCGGCAGGTAATTTTGCATACATGGCACTTCCTGGCCTTTTGTATGTCTTAACACCATCTTCTGTAATCATAATAGGTTGAAGAGCAAGTAAAGATTTTTTAATAAACCCTTTTGACTTGCCATCGCCTAGCATAACTTTTACATATAAAAGCTCTTCTGCCTTTTTACCGGACAATAACTTTGCAATTTTTTTATCCGTTTCATTCATTTTAAGCAAAGTAAGTGGCTCAGCTGGAATAACATAATATGATTTTACTGTTTTTAATTTTTCTTTTGGATTTCCCTTTTTATCTTTTACAATTTGTAGCTTATAGTCAATCACCCACGCACTTGCTTTAGCATAGCGGGTAGCATTTTCTTTTCCCTGTTCTGCTTGCTTTTTGCCTTTACACTGAACAATGAATGTAGCAAAGACAGCTAAAGCAAATAAACTTAAAATTCGCCTTCCTCTAGTAGTGTGATTCATATTCTCTCCTTAAACATGTAAAATGATGTAATACGTTAGAATCCTATTGAGAGTTAGCCTGACAAGTGGATTTTAAAATTTTACCAATTTTAAAGCAAATCTACTTGACAGCAAATCTTTTTATAG
>RFJE01000143.1 GCA_003695005.1 Candidatus Hydrogenedentota bacterium
CCCATTACAAAGAAATTCCTTTATTTCAAGCAGTGCGAGTAATTCCCAAAGAGAAAAAATTTTATTTATGGACAGCAAGCAAAGTCGTGGAGCTGGGTTTTTAAATCGTCAGAATAACTAATAATTTAATGCTTCCATCTATATTGAGGGTTGGCACGCACTCGGCGATATTCCCGCCAAGCCTCACATGCGGTTAAATTTTTTTATTGACAGAGCGTCTCGGCTTTCTTATTATATGGTATAATGAGGGGTATGTACATATTGCTTTCTCTGTTTTTCTTAGCAAGGCCTATTTTTTCGGGTCAGCTAAAAAAGGTCTTAATTTTAGACATTAAAAATATTGATGAGGATCCAACTTACCAGTATTTAGAACCGTCCATTACAGATGCTGTCCGGAACGAACTAAAAAAACGTTTTATTTTTAGGGAAACGAAGAAAGATCTTTGGCAAAAAGTAGCAAAAGAAAATTATATTTATTTGCGTGATTTGTACACAGATACAGCAGCGATAAATCTAGGCTTATTAGCGAGACAGGATATAGTCATCGCAGGTGGTTATAAAGTTCGCTTAGAAGAAGTAAAAAGCAAGAAAAAAAAGAAGAAATACAAAACAAAAATGACAGTAAAAGTTCGTATTTATGATATAGCAAAGCGTTCTGTGCCTGTAGAAATTGTAGCAACAACTCCCGTAACGAATAACTTGTTTGAAGCTGTCGACCGTATAGCAATGCGCATTGCGGATGAAGCAAAAAAAGTATTACCTAATAAGGATGAATGGGAAAAAAAGGGCCTTTCTCCAGATCAAGAAACATCCACCGCTAACCAGCTTACGCTATTAGGTGGGATAGGTGTTGCTGTTTTTCCAGACACTTTTAGCGAAATTTCTTCTAGGACCATTTTGTACAGGGAAGTTTTGCCTCAAAATATAAATTTAGGCTTGGAATACACAAGAAAAAAATTTTTCTATGATAATGTATTCATCTTTACCCGTGCTACCTATCAGTTTGGATCAAAAACCTTACGCATCCAAAATACATCCGAGCAAGCTCTGTTAAAACAAGTATTTTGGACGGCCAGTTTAGGTTTAGGGTATCGCATTTTTATATTCAAAAAGCTTTATTCTAAAATTTTAGCAGGAGGAGGCTATTCCATTGGCCAATTAAGTCTAGATTTTTCGAGTCTAGAAAACAAACCTACAAAATTGGAAAACAATCAGCCAACAAACGAAGAAACCTATAAGAGCTCTGCTCCTTTTTCCAGCCTTGATTTAAGGTTCGGGTATACATTTGCAAACAATGTTTCTTTGGAAACAGGGGCAAATTTAAACACATATTATTTCAAGGGACACATGTCTCATTTACTAACAGCAAATTTGGGCATGGGAGTTCATTTTTAGCAAGTTATTAAAGGAGGATATTGTGACAAAAAATATGATTGTTTGTATGCTAGCAGGTCTTTCCATGCTAGCGTGTAATAGAATGAACTCGATTGACTTGGATTTTAGCGCGGTTGGAAATAACTTTCGAATTGTATCTGCAGAAACTTTAGATTTAAATGGTAATGGGAAAATTGACCATTACAAAATAACTTTCAGTAAAGCAGTAAACGATTCAACTTTTAATGCTAGCAACTGGAGTATTCAAGGGTATTCATCAATTGCATTCAGTAGTGCAGTTTCCCAAGATGTAGCGAATGATGCCATTATTTATATTTCGTTTGCAGAAAATCCTAACCCTTGTTCTGTCAGTGATACTTCTGGCTGTGATACAGGAATGATTCCAGACTTAGCAACGACTAGCGCAGGAGCTATTCTCGATAAAGATCTTAAACCATTACCAACTAGTACCGGTGTAACAGGAATAGATAAAGCTGCCCCAGTCCTTGTTGCTGCAGAAGGAGTAGACTCAACCAACCAGCTAAATCTTTCTTTTTCAGAGCCTGTTTACACCGGAACAACAGGCAGTGGAAACCTTACAGCTAGTAATTTTAGTTACGTAAACACTTCCGGAGGAAATGCTGGCTCTATTACAGGAGTCATTGATGGAGACGGATCGGATAAAAAAGTGCAGTATAGCATGGATGTAAATTTTGCAATTGCAGATGAAACAGGGGGAGATACCATTGGAGCATTATCCTCGCAAGTGTATGATTCAGCCGGCAATGCGATGGGGACTACAGTAAAAAATATTACCCTGCGCAGCAACATACAGGCCATCGAAACTATGGATATAGATAGTAATGGAAAAATTGATCATGTTAAAATTACGTTTTATTCCAATGTAAAAGATAATACTTTCCCGGGATATGCTGCGAATGCACTAGGAAGTGTAACCACAGACTGGCTTGTTGCAGGATATAATAATGTAAAATTAGATACCCGTACAGCAAGCCCACCATCGGGTCCAGGAGATATTGCGAATGATAATATATTGTATTTGGCGTTTGATGAGGGTAGCAATTATGATACCGATGCCACACCTGACGTAACCACAAGTACATCGCCGGGCTTACAAGTGAGTAGCTCAAGCACCCAAATGAACCCGGTGGCAAGTGGAGATATTATAGAAGTGGACAAAGCTGCACCTGTCATGGTAAAAGCCATGATATTAGGCAATCCTACGGAATTGACCCTAGCCTTTTCCGAACCAGTCGACATGGACGGGCCACCACTTACTGCAAATTTTACAACGAGCGCTTTTCTCTATAACGACGTCTCGGGAAACGATGCATCAAGCATTATTGCCATAAGTGATAGTGATGGTACAGATAAAAATGTGGTTCTTGTGTTAAACACTGCTTTTACAGAAAATGATGATAATGTAGATACCGTTGCTTTTGCTTCATCTGCCGTTTTTGACCTTGCGGGGAATACCGGAAACACAACACCGGTAAACATTCTTGGCTCAACAAAGCAAATCGCAGCAGGAGCCTATCACACCTGTGCTTTGTTTTGGAATGGTAAAGTTCGTTGTTGGGGAAGGGGCGCCGAAGGTCAGCTTGGCTATGGAAATACCAATGATATTGGCGATAATGAATCGCCTTCATCAGTAGGCTATGTAGATGTAGGTGGCACGGTTACACAAATTGTTGCTGGAAATGTTCATACCTGTGCTTTACTCGATACAGGCAAGGTACGATGCTGGGGATATGGTGCGAGTGGTCAGCTTGGATATGGAAATGCCAATGCCATTGGAGATAATGAAATGCCTTCCTCGGCAGGTGATGTAAATGTAGGTGGAACAGTGACTCAAATTGCCGCAGGATATAATCACACATGTGCTTTGTTAGACACAGGTAAAATACGGTGCTGGGGTGATGCAAGTTCTGGCCAACTTGGGTATGGAAATACTACCACAATTGGAGATAATGAATCACCTTCCTCAGTTGGCTATGTAAATGTAGGTGGAACAGCTACACACCTTGCTGCAGGATATAATCATACCTGTGCTTTACTTGATACAGGTAAAATACGCTGCTGGGGAGCTGGAAGTTATGGCCAGCTTGGATATGGAAATACTGCCACAATTGGGGATAATGAATTGCCTTCCTCGGTAGGTTATGTGAACATCGGTGGAACCGCAACACAAATCACAGGAGGGCAATTTCACACTTGTGCGTTGCTAGATACAGGTAAGGTACGGTGCTGGGGAAATGGTATAGCGGGCCAACTTGGATATGGAAGTACCAGTAATGTTGGTGACGGTGTTGGTCCTTCGATTATTGATGTAGGTGATATAAATGTAGGGGACACAGTCATGCAAATTACTGCTGGCCAGAATCATACCTGTGCTTTACTGGCAACGGGTAGCATACGATGTTGGGGTAATGGACAATATGGTCGACTGGGCTATGCTAATACGAATAATATTGGTGATAGTTTTGGTGAAACACCTGCTGCGATAGGCGATGTAAATGTAGGTGGCACACTCACTCATATTATGGCCGGTTATGAACATACTTGTGCTGTGGTTGATAACCGCGGTATACGTTGCTGGGGTTATGGTTTTTATGGCAGGCTAGGTTATGGCAATACAAATGATATTGGCGATAATGAAACCCCTGCATCCGCTGGAGATGTGCCAGCCTTCTAGGGAAAAAAGGTCAAGCGTTTGCACTTGAGGCTTACCGGTACCGCCATGGCTTCTCGGGGAAGCCCGCTTAAGCTGCGCCGAGTAGGCCTTTTTTCCCTTCACCGAGAATCGCTGATAACCCCTTAAAAAAAACTTGTCTTGTAGCAAAGATGTGTAAACAAGGTTTATGGCACAAATAAGCGTTGATTCCATTAAGGCAAAACTTCGTCCGAAACTACGCGGAAAAACAGCTTGGATTACATTTTTCTTTCTGTCTGCCTTTTTAATCTTTCTTCTTATTTATGCCATTCAGTATTCGCAAAAAACACTCGCAGTCGCTACGGCAGATCAATCCGATGCGATTTCCCGTTCTCTTATGGTGCGAGTAGAACAAATAGCCAACTTAAACTGGAAAATTATTTTATTGCAAAAAGAAAGACAAAAACTGTTAAAAGAAAAAAGCAAAAATGTTTTTGAAGCTCGCCGCAAGAAAAAAAAACTAACGGCGATTGCAAAGGAAATCAAAGAGAAGCAAAAACAAGTTCGCGAAATTTGGCAAAACTTTGAGCCAATTTCTGGAGAAAAATGGCAAATTCAATTTATTGACAAAACTGGGAAGTTAAGGTATCATAGTTCGCCACAATATTTCGCAAAGGCAGTGCAAGCAAAACTAAAAGCAGGGATAGGTGTAAAACTGAATTTAGCGGATAAAGCACTAAAACCCATTGCCAAAGTAATCCGACGAAACCAAAAGAAAAAAGCCACTGCTTGGAAAAAGCAAAGCCGTGTACTCGAAAAGGAAGGTTATGTAAGTGTACTCTATCCAGTTTACGCGAATCATTCCCTTGTAAGGGGAATCGTTTTAGTGGCAAAAAGCTTTCAAGAAGGAAAGTTGCCGAAAAAATTATTAGCCGATTTACACGACAAACAAAAACAAGGCAGTGAAATTTTAGCGAAACTGGATAAATTCCAAAAAGATTTTGAACTCGGTGCCAAAGCACAAAATCCAAAACAAAAATTTCAATTTCAAAGAAAATATTTTTTTCAAGATAAACAAGCTAGAAAAAACTATCAATCCTTACAACTGGCATACCAACGTACAAAACAAAGTTTTATCGAAATTCAAAATTTTTTACTCGAAGCTTTAAAAGAAAAAGTTAAAAAAGTAAAGCAACGGATTCAAGAAGCAAAAACAGATCCGGAAAAACAAAAATATATAGCCACTCTTTTAATTGAACTCACGCAAAGAAAAAAAGAACTACAAGAATTAAAACAAGCGTTTCAAACTTTTTATTTTACATCGCGCTCTCTTTTGTATCCTTTAGAAAAAGGGTGGAAAAAAGAGCGAG
>RFJE01000144.1 GCA_003695005.1 Candidatus Hydrogenedentota bacterium
ATTAAACGCTTACCCGCTGCATAGCGATCTTTTCTGCTTGACTGTCCGTATCTTGCTATGTGGCTTAAAGCATGGACACCAAACAAAAAGTTTTTCTAGTCATTGATGGTCATGCTATGGCATATCGTGCATATTTTGCGATGTTAAAGCAAAATTTAACCAACCAGGACGGGATGCCTACGGGGGCTATTCATGGTTTTTTTCGTATGATACTCAAGCTCATAGAAGAGAAAAAGCCAGATTATTTTTTATTTGTATTTGATCCGCCACGCAAAACTTTTCGAGAAGAAATGTATCCCGAGTACAAGGCCACACGGGCAAAAACAGACGAAGAATTAAAATGGCAAATTGATGAAATCCAGAGCATGATTCAAGATCTTGGTTTACCCATGCACATTCCCGAAAAAGAAGAAGCTGATGATTTTATTGCGTCTTTAGCAGAAAAGATTAACCATAGCAAGAAAGATATTTTGCTGGAAATGGTTAGTGGAGATAAAGACTTATATAATGTAATTAGTCCGCAAGTGCACTTGCTGCGATCTAAAAAAGGTGTTACAGAATTTGAAGAAATTGATCCGGAAAAAGTGATAGAAATTACCGGAGTGCAGCCAGATCAAATTCCAGATTATATGGCTTTAACGGGGGATAGTTCGGATAATATTCCAGGAGTAAAAGGGGTTGGCCCGAAAACAGCTGCGAAATTAATTTCTGAATTTGGCAGTTTAGAAAATTTGTACCAAAATTTAGACAAAGTCAAACCAGATTCTTTAAAAGAAAAACTGGCCAAAAACAAAGACAATGCGTTTTTATCATACCAGCTCGTTCAGTTAAAAAAAGATTTAAAATTACCGGATGATTTTTCCAAGTTCTTACTTACGTTAAAGCCCGGGCAAGAAAAAGTTTTTTTAAAGCGAGGCTTTGAAACTTTAGCAAAATCATGGCGCAAGTTTGTCACTCAGGATGATAGTGCAGAAACCACGACAAAACAAACCTCGATGGATCAAGATAACATTGGCCAGAATAACATGATTATTAAAACAAAAAGCCATTGGATTGAATTTTGGCAAAAAGCACAGCAAGCCGATCTTTTATGTATTGATACAGAGACCACTTCTGTTTCACCTCTAGAGGCAGATTTGCTTGGAATTTCATTAGCTTATCGGAAAGGGAAAAAAGTTTTTTCTTGTTATGTTCCCATCATATTGAACGGGAATATTCCTCGCCATTTAGATTATGCGGGAATTGATTTTGAAGCTTTGTATAAGCAAGTACAAAAAGATATTCGCCAGTGTAAAATTCCTTTTATTGCACAAAATATAAAATACGATTATTTAGTTTTAGAAAGGCATGATATTAAAATTAAAAATTTTTATGCAGACACAATGATTCTTTCGTATTTATTAAATCCGGGTGTACGTAAACATAATTTAGATGATTTAGCATTAGAGTATTTAGGACATGAAAACATTACATACAAGTCTCTTGTTGGGACAGGAAAAAAGCAAAAACTTTTAAGCGAGATTGATCTTGATCGTGCCGGTGAGTATGCAGCCGAAGATGCCGAAGTAACTTTACGTGTTTATGAAAAAATTTTACCCCGTGTACAGAAAGAAAATCTTTGGGATTTATACCGAAAAATTGATCACCCTCTGATCTTTACATTAGCGGAAATGGAAAAAGTTGGCATGAAAATAGATGTCCCTTATCTGCATAAGTTAAAAGAAGATTTTAGTAAAAAGCTCGAAACGATTCGGCAAGAAATTTATGATATGGCCGGAGAGGAATTTAATATACAATCAACACGGGAGCTTCAGCATATTTTGTTTGATAAACTTGGAATTACTTCCGTAAAGAAAACGGAAACAGGCCAAAAATCCACAGATGTACATTCCTTAGAAAGTGTTCAAGAAGAGCATCCTATCATACCTAAAATTTTAGAGTACCGCACTCTAGCAAAACTGATCTCGGGTTATGTGGATCCATTGCCGTCTAGTGTCGGATCGGATGGCCGTGTTCATACTTCGTTTTCGCAAGTGACCGCAGCAACAGGAAGGTTAGCGAGCTCCAATCCAAACTTACAAAATATACCGGCACAAGGCGAAGAAGGTAAAATGATACGCAAAGCTTTTATTGCCGAAGATGGATTTTTACTTTTAAGTTTAGATTACTCGCAAATTGAGCTGCGTTTACTTGCTCATTATTCCGAAGACAAAGCTTTAGTGAAAGCGTTTCAGCAAGGCGAAGACATTCATGATCATGCGGCCTATTATCTTTTCCGAAACATGTTTGATGCAGAAAAAGGAGTTTGGCTTGACACCCCACAACCAGAATTTTTTGAAAACTCTGTTCCCGAATTAGACAAAGAGATTTTACATAAAATGAAGCAAACCGATAAATTTGCTAGTTTCCGTCGCAAAGCTAAAATTTTAAACTACAGTATTATTTATGGAGTTACAGATTATGGCTTGTCTCGTAATTTAAATATTCCCCGTTCAGAAGCTAAACTTTTAATTGAAGCTTATTTTAAAAGCTATCCCGGAGTAAAAAAGTATCTAGAAAAATCCATCGAGCAAGCTAAAGAAAAAGGATATGTGGAAAATTACTTTGGTCGCCGTCGCATACTTCCCGATATCAAAACCAAGAATAGATTTGCCAGGCAAGCAGCAGAAAGACTTGCCATGAATACGCCTTTGCAGTCCACGGCTGCAGATATTATTAAAATTGCTATGATAAAAATAGAAAAGAGACTAAAAAAGAAAAAAAGCCGAATGATTATGCAAATTCATGATGAGCTTGTCTTTGAAGTAGCAAAAAACGAAAAAGACGAAGTTTACCAAATGGCAAAATACGAAATGGAGCATGTGGGTAATTTTAAAGTCCCCCTGCTTGTGGATGGCGGCTTTGGTGCAAATTGGGCGGAAGCAAAATAAATGCAAGTTTTAAAAACAATTTCCGAAATACAGTATTGGCGAAAAAAAATATCCGAGCAAAATCCCGATGCTAAAATTGGATTCGTGCCGACCATGGGCTATTTACATGCGGGGCATTTAGAGCTTGTAAAGCAATGTCGCAAAGAAAATGAAATTTGTATAGTTAGCATTTTTGTCAATCCTGTTCAGTTTAATGATCCGGAAGATTTAGAAAAGTATCCACGTGATTTAACGCGGGATATTTATCTTTTAAAGAGTACCGATGTAGATGTTTTATGGGCGCCTAGCAGTGCAGAAATTATTGGATCTCGGAAGCCGGAAATTGTACTTGACTACCCGCACTTAACCAATAAGCTCTGTGGAGCATTCCGACCGGGGCACTTTAGTGGAGTTTTATGGATAGTGCATAATTTATTTTATTGGATTGCACCCCACAGAGCATACTTTGGATTAAAAGATTACCAGCAATATTTGCTGATAAAAAAAATGACCCAAGACTTTCGTTTTCCGATTGAAATTATTCCCCACCCCATTGTTCGAGATCCCGATGGCCTTGCATTAAGTTCGCGCAATGCTCGGCTTACGCCGGGAGGACGCATTAAAGCCTTAAGCTTATCGAAAGCTTTATTTGCAGCAAAAACAATTTTTGAAGGGAAAGAAATTGTTTTAGCAAAAGACTTAAAAGAAGCCCTGCTTTCTAGGCTAACCCAAGTAAAAGTAGAATATGCAGGTTGCTATCATCCTGAGACTTTAGAGGAGCTGCCTTTAGAAAGTGTCGTAAAAGAAGTACTGCTTGCGATTGCAGCTTATGTGGATGAAGTTCGTTTAATTGACAATTTGCTTTTATCAAAAAAAACTTAAAACTTTCGTTGGAGAGAAAAATCCGGCTCAAAGGGAAGCCATACTTCTAAAAATGCTTTTTCTAAAAGTTTTTGG
>RFJE01000145.1 GCA_003695005.1 Candidatus Hydrogenedentota bacterium
ATTCTCATACTTGTAAAAAGTATGTGGATAGGAAAATTAGCACATACAACTTAATTATTGCATGGCCTCGTTGGATAGAAGCCATGGTGGAGGTTGCAAAAAAAGAAGGGGTTGAGTTTTTTTTCGGGGTAGAAGTGGAAAAGCCACTAGAGGAAAATAATGTGGTTAGTGGTGTGCAAACAAAAGATGGAAAAAAGTGGAAGTCAGATGTGATTTTTTATTGTGCCGGTCATAGTGGAAATTTACGCCCTAAAGATGCAGCAAAGGCAATTCCCATTTATAAGAAACTTGTCTCTAATTATCATGGTCCTCAGGATAGACTGGAGTATTATTTTCAAGTGGATGAATCTTTTCCAGCCATTGGCACTATTTTCCCGCGTGGTAATCAGGATGCCGAAGTTATTTTAATGTTTTTAACGGATTGTGCTGTGAAACCAGTGGAAAGTTGGGATTTATATAATCAGGAAATACAAAATTTCCCTGCAAAACATCCTGTTTTTGCCGAAAGAATGCAGGGTACAAAAGTCGATTATGAAATAAAAACTAGCATTCCAATGAGTGGACTTGGTAAGAGCTTTGCATTAAGACCAGGTTTGTTTGCAGCGGGTGATTTTATTGGAACCGTTCAAGCTAGAGGTGGTAGTGGGATAAAATCATCTTTTTTAATTGCGTATGATTTAGCCCAAAAAGTGGCAGAAAACGCAAAATCTTCAATAGAGTGGTCGTTAGCAAAGTGGAATGAATATGTGGCAAATCTACCGGAAATGAAAGAGCTTCAAGAAATGGATTTAAAATTTGGTTTGCCGCGCCGGCTTTTATTCCGCAGTGTTACTTCACCCTTCCTTATGGATATGTTTTGGGGAGCTTTAAGCATTCCAATGCGGTAATAAATCACCTTTTAATTTTACTTTGAATCAGTCGAATGAAAATATACAGTTCTTCCACTCGAAAAATATGGCTTAATAAAAAGTAAAATCCTGCTGCCAATGGCAATACAATCACAATTTGCTGCCAATAAGGAAATGGAATCAAAACCCGTGCTACGAAAAAAAGAGTAATAAACCACAATGCATTTACAAAAAGAATTTTTATGTATTCTTTGAGATGGTCTTTTAAGAAAGAAACTTTGTATTTTTTGGCTAGAAAAAAGGCATAAAACAAGATAGCAGCCCATGAGGCCAAACTAGAACCTAATGCCAAACCCCCGTGCAACAAAGATTGCATCAGCAAAATGCTAATGGATATATTCATGGTAAGGGTGAAGGCGGTAATCAATGCAGGGACTTTTGAATTTTCCCGTGCATAAAAAGCACTGGTAAAAAGTTTTGTCATTCCAAAAGCAGGAATACCCAGAGCATAAAAACGAAGAGCCAATGCAGTAGATTCTGTAGAGTGAAGCGAAAAAGACCCACGTTCAAAAAGAAGCCCGATGATTGGTTTCGCAAACAAAAATAAACCTAATGCGGAAGGTAAAAGTAAAAATAAGTTTAAGCTTATGGCAGATCCGAGAGCATGCTCATACTCTTCTTTTTTATTTTCTTGGAACAAGCGTGATAGTTGTGGCAGGGAAGCTGTGGCTACAGCAACGGCAAAAACTCCAATAGGTAAATGGTTTAAGCGATGAGCATACGTAAGAGCGGAAACAGCGCCGGGGGCTTTTTCTCGTAACAGGGTTGCTAGAAAAATATCGGCAAGTTGGCCGAGCTCTTGCGCTGCTGCGGCAAAAATAGCAGGCAACATCATTTTCCACAAATCCGATAAAACAGGGTGAGAGAATCGAAGCCGCGGGAAAAATCCCATTTTTTTTGTCATAATTGCCTGAAAACTCATTTGGAAAATAGCAGCCGCTAAAATTGCAAAGCTCCAAATGTAGATTTTATTTGTAGGGTTTTGAATAGGTAAAAGCCAAATGCCTATTAAAAACAAACTAATAATGACAAAGTTCATAAGGGCAGGCCCTAAAGCCGGTGCCCAAAAAACACCGCGACTATATTCAATCCCCATAAAGATTGTAGCTAAACTAATAAAAAGAATATAAGGAAATAAAAGCCGACTTAAATCAACCGCTAATTGTGTTTCTTTATGCAATGAATTTGGATCATTAATTAGAGAGGGTAAAACATAAGGCAAGGAAAGAATTACGAAAAGAGTTAAGATACCTAGTATAAAAAACATGCGCACTAAAATAGCACCGGCTGCATCTTTGCCATTATTCTCATGCTTGTATTTTTCATAAAGAGGAATAAAAGCTTGTGAAAATGCTCCTTCGGCAGCTAAATTACGCAGCATGTTTGGTAGCCGAAACGCAATATCAAAAGCAACGGCCATTGGGCCGGTACCAAAAGCCCATGCTTTTAGCATATCACGCAGTAGTCCTAAAATTCGACTAATGATAGTAAAAAAAGAAAAAACAGCGGTGTTTTTTACATTTTCTTGTCGGTTGTTTGTTTGGCGATTGCTCTGCAAATGTTTTTACTCCGGTGGATGGAATCCATGTCCTTGGTAAAGCTCATATCGATTTATTTTTTTATCGGCTTTTAAGCCGATTCCAGAAATTATATCCCCTTCAGGAAGCTCAATTTGAACAGGCTTATCTGTAAATAACACTTGCGATTTTTCGTACCATGTAAGTTCTGATGTCGTCAGCTTCCTACCATTCGCTGATTGAACAAGTACATTGTTTTTCAGGATAAATTTACCAGCACTACTATCAAAAATACCTTTTTCCGCGGTAATGGTATTGGCGATTTGCCCATTATCATAAAAGTGAATGGTAAAGTGATACACATGAGTAAGTCCGGTATCCTGAATGGTATAAGATTTTTTAGCTTGCATATCCCATTCTAAAGATTGTTCTTTATAAGAAGTGGCATGAAAATTAGAAATAATAACATCAGATCCTTCTAATAGTTCAGGCTGTGCTTTTACAGGGTAAAAACCGGTTTTCTTTCCACATTGAAAGAAAACAAGTATGATCGTAGTAAGAACAATTTTCGCATGCCGCTTCATTACATCATTAGTTTTTTAATGCAGCATGAGCAGCCGCTAGCCGAGCCACAGGCACTCGATATGGTGAGCAAGAAACATAGTTTAGTCCAATTCGGTGGCAAAAAGCAATCGAGCTTGGCTCTCCACCATGCTCACCACAAAGGCCAAGTTTTAAACCAGCTTTTGTTTTGCGTCCACGGTCCACTGCAATGCGAATTAATTCTCCAATGCCATCTTGGTCTAAAACCTGAAATGGATTTTTTTCGTAAATCCCTAGCTCCACATATTCCGCTAAAAACTTTTGAGAATCATCTCGAGAAAAGCCGGCTCCTAACTGTGTTAAGTCGTTTGTACCAAAACTAAAAAAATCGGCTTCTTGCGCAATTTCATGAGCGGTAACAGCGGCACGGGGCACTTCAATCATCGTGCCAACATGATATTCTAATACAACCCCTTTTTCCTGAATGATTTGTTGAGCGACTTCATCAATAATTTTGCGTTGGTTTTCTAATTCTTTTACGTGTCCCACAAGAGGAACCATAATTTCCGGTTTTACATGAATCCCATTTTGCTTTAATTCACAAGCGGCTTCCATAATAGCTCTTGTTTGCATACGAGTTATTTCGGGATAGCTAATCCCTAAACGACAACCACGATGGCCAAGCATTGGATTAAATTCCTGTAGTTCTATAATTTTTTCTTTGAGTTTTTGCTCTTCTACCCCTAATTCTTTGGCTAATTCTTCAATGGCTTTTTCATCTTCTGAAGATGGTAGAAACTCGTGAAGCGGGGGATCGAGTAGCCTAACCGTTACCGGTAAGCCTTCCATAGCCGTAAAAATTTCCTTAAAGTCCGATTTTTGATAAGGTAAAATTTCAGCCAATGCTTTTTCCCTTTCTTCACTTGTGGATGCTAAAATCATTTTTCGCATGGCTAAAATGCGCTCTTCTTCAAAAAACATGTGTTCTGTACGGCAAAGGCCAATTCCTTGCGCACCATATTGCCGCGCAACCGTTGCATCTCGACCCGTATCTGCATTAGCTCGTACAACAAGTTTCGCATATTTATCCGCCCAGTTTAGTAATTTGGCGTAATTTTGAGCAAGCTCACTTTCTTCTAACTTTTTACTTTTTTTAATGAAAACTTGCTCAATTTCCGATGGAATTGTTTCAATCGCAGCATGGATCACTTCACCAGTGAAACCATCAATGGAAATAACATCTCCTTCTTTTAAGCTAACTTCTCCATTTTTTGTTTCAAATACCACTTCGTTTTCTTTTACCAACATCGCAGAACAGCCAACAACGCAGGGCTTATTCATACCGCGAGCAACGACGGCTGCATGCGAAGTCATACCACCACGAGCTGTTAAAATCCCTTCGGCATGGTGCATTCCAGAAATATCTTCGGGGGAAGTTTCTTCTCTTACAAGTACTGCTTTTTCTCCGGCTTCTGCTAGTTTTACTGCTTGTTCGGCCGATAGCGCAATTTTACCTGAAGCGGCTCCCGGACCAGCAGCTAACCCTTTTGCTAAAACTTTTCCAGCCGAAACAGCTTCTTGCTTTTGCTTCTCGTCAAAAACTTTTGCTAGTAAAGATGGTAAAGAGTCCGGGGCTACTCTTAAAATAGCTTCTTTCTCGGAAATTAAGCCTTCCTTCTCCATGTCCACAGCAACTTTCACCGCAGCAAAAGACGTGCGTTTTCCATTGCGAGTTTGCAATAAATAGAGCTTTCCATTCTCAATGGTAAATTCTAAATCTTGCATATCCCGGTAATGTTTTTCTAACTTTTCTGCAATGGATACCAACTCATTATAAACTTCCGGTAAATCTTGCTTTAAATCTTCAATAGGATGAGGTGTTCGAATCCCCGCAACGACATCTTCGCCTTGTGCATTCATTAAATACTCCCCAAAAAATTTCTTTTCTCCTGTTGCGGGATTGCGAGTAAACGCAACACCGGTACCACTTGTCTCTCCCATATTTCCAAAGACCATGCTTTGTACATTCACCGCAGTTCCTAAATCATCCGGAATGTCGTTTAATTTCCGATAAGTGATGGCTCGCGGATTATTCCACGATAAAAAAACAGCATCAATTGCTTTTTTCAGTTGCACCTGTGGATCTTGCGGAAAATCTTCCCCTGTAGCTTCTTTTACCTTTGCTTTATAGCGATTTACTAAATCTTGTAAATCTTCAGTTTTTAAATCAATGTCGTAGTTGGCTCCTACTTCTTTTTTCTTTTCCGTTAAGATACTTTCAAAATCATGATGTTCCATTCCCATCACTACATTGCCAAACATTTGGATAAAGCGTCGGTATGAATCCCAAGCAAAACGATCATTGTTAGTTTGTTTTGCTAAACCTTCTACAGAAGCATCGGATAAGCCTAAATTTAAAACGGTATCCATCATTCCCGGCATGGATATGGGGGCTCCCGAACGTACAGAAACTAAAAGAGGATTGTTTGGATCTCCTAGCTTCTTTCCACGTAAGTTTTCCACTTTCGTTAAATTTTCTTGAATTTGTTTTTCCAGTTCAGGGGGATAGGATTGGTTATGATTATAAAAATAGGTGCAAACTTCCGTGGAAATAGTAAACCCGGGAGGAACCGGCAAGCCCAATGCCGTCATTTCTGCTAAATTAGCACCTTTTCCACCAAGTAAATTTTTATCTTTAGCAGATCCTTCTGCTTTACCATCACTGAAAAAATACACATAC
>RFJE01000146.1 GCA_003695005.1 Candidatus Hydrogenedentota bacterium
CTGCTTGTCAAATAAAATAATTCTCAGAACGGGGGTTTAATATTCGCAATTCTCCGGCAAGGGGGAAAAATGCTCAGTGCAATTTCCGAGGTTCTCTCACACATGCTCAAAAGTATTGACACAGAGTAAGGTTGTTATAGGCAGGGGTATGAAGTTCGTAAAAATTATTATCTTAAGTGCGCTTTTTATAAGTGGAACAACGGTACTACCGCAAACAAAAACAGGGGAAGGATCGAATACAGCTACATCAAGCAGTTCGTCCGAAGAAAATGCAAAAACTACAAAAGATAATACGCAAGCACCAGCAAAACAAGAACAAAATCAGAATAACCAAGAAAAACAAGATACACAAGATAATCAAGAACAAGCGAATACTTTAGAAAAGCAAGGAGAGTCCACGACGACAGAAGGTAGTAGTAAAACGTATCTTATGGCAACAGGTTTCCGAGGAGGAACGTATCACCAAATTGCGAAATCTCTTGCAAAAAATAATATCTTATCTGTGAATGCCATCCCTTCGGGGGGCAGTATCCAAAACATTAAAATGATACGGGATCACCAAGCCGATTTTGCCATTGCACAATTAGATATTTTAGTCAACTTTGCACTTCGTAGGGATCGTATTAAAAAGAACGTAAAAATTGTTTTGCCAATTTATCGCGAAGAAGTACATATTATTGCTCGAAAAAACTTTTACTCTCTTGATGAGTTCGAAGAAGCTACCATTTCCATTGGCCCGAAATCATCGGGAAGTTATGCCACAGGTCGAATTCTTTTAAATGCACTTGGTTTAGATGAAAGTCTCGTTTATTTAGATTATTCCGACCCCAATTATGCTCTATCCCTATTAAAAAACAAAAAAATTGATGCGATGATTGTTGTTGCAGGAGCCCCCGTTCAGCTTTTTTCGAAACTAAAACCATCCTTTGGTGATCGGTTTAAGTTATTACCTGTATCCCAAGATTTGTATAAGACCCTAACCGGCGAACGATTACCTTATGTGCTAACAACAATCCCTGCCAAAACCTATGCATGGCAACCAAAAGCAGTACAAACATTAGCTGTTGGATCCGCCATTATTGTGCGTGCGGATATGGACGATTCCGTTGTTGAAAAATTAATTCAAGATATTTTTTCTCGGCAAGCCGATTTAATTAAAACCCATCCTAAATGGAAAGAATTACAGAAATCTGCAGTAAAAACATTTGCTACCATTTATAAGCACTTTTTACATCCTGCTGCCTATCGGGCTCTAAAAAACATACAGTAAAATATGCCAACTTATCAACAAATGGTAGAAGAAATTGCTCACCATTTACAAAATGCCGGGAGATTACTTTTTATTACAGGAGCAGGAATTTCTGCTGAATCGGGGCTTCCCACATATCGGGGGATTGGCGGTCTTTATGAAGGAAACTTAACTGAAATGAATTTACCAATCGAAGAAGTGCTATCTGGACACATGTTTTCTGCTCGCCCTGAAGTTGTGTGGAAATTCATCTTGCAAATTGAAAAAGCAACCCGGGGAGCTACGTATAATAAAGCACATAAAATCATTGCAGATTTACAAGAAAATCATGAAGTTTGGGTTTTAACACAAAATATTGATGGCTTTCACCATGCTGCAGGAAGCAAAAATGTCATTGATATCCACGGAGACATTCACTCGATTCTTTGCACGCGCTGCGACTACCAAACCCAAGTGCCGGATTACTCGGGTTTTACAGAAATCCCCCCCTTATGTCCAAATTGCAGTGCTGTTTTAAGGCCGGATGTGGTCCTGTTTGGCGAAATGCTTCCTGCCAAAAAAGTAGCCTTACTCGAAAGAGAACTTTCCAAAGGATTTGATATGGTTTTTTCAGTAGGAACAACAAGTGTCTTTCCCTACATAGCTGCCCCTGTGTATGATGCAGCACGCGAAGGCATTCCTACAGTAGAAATTAACCCTACCGAAACTTCTGTATCGACAATTGTGGATTATAAGCTAGCAGAAAAAGCTAGCATTGCTTTATCCGATATTATGCATACTCTTAATGCTCACTTACCATCATAAGAAAATAGTGGACAAAATAAAAAAAACATATATACTATAATTATGAATAAACGTACTGTTCTTTTAGCTTCCCCTCGTGGTTTTTGTGCCGGCGTTGATAGAGCCATTGAAATTGTAGAAACCGCCTTAAAAGTATATGGAACACCACTTTATGTAAAACATGAAATTGTACATAACAAACATGTTGTTCAAAATTTCATAGAAAAAGGAGTAATTTTTGTAGAAGAAATTTCGGCAATTCCAAATCATAGCACGGTTATTTTTAGTGCACATGGTGTTTCGCCGCAAGTTTGGCAAGAGGCAAAAGAAAGACATTTAAATATTATTGATGCCACCTGCCCTCTTGTTACAAAAGTACATTTAGAAGCCAAAAGGTATGCAAAAGAAGGAAAACATATTTTACTGATTGGGCATAAAAATCATGTGGAAACACAGGGAACGTACGGCGAAGCGCCAGATAAAATCACGATTATTGAAACCGTGGAAGATGTCAAAAGGTTACATTTTCCCGAGGATATGCCACTTGCTTACCTTACACAAACCACGCTTTCGGTAGAAGATACAAAAGAAATCATTGATGCACTGAAAGAAAAATATCCACATATCGAAGGTCCTAAAAAAAATGATATTTGCTATGCAACTACAAACCGACAATTAGCTGTCCATGAAATTAGCGAAAGGGCAGATTTAGTCCTTGTTCTTGGAAGTGCAAACTCTTCAAACTCGAACCGGCTAAAAGAGCTAGCTTCTAAAAAAGGAATTCCAGCTTATTTAATTGATTCTGCAAAAGAAATTCAGTCGGAATGGATAACGGACTCTGTTCAAGTAATCGGGGTAACTGCAGGTGCATCCGCACCCGAATCTCTTGTACAAGAAGTTCTTGATGAGCTTGCAAACCGTTATCATGCAACAGAAATAAAAGAAGAAATTACAGTTACAGAAGATGTTTCTTTTCAAATGCCTAAAAATTTACGAGAAGCCATGCATGCGGCCTCATAAACTTCGAGTTTTATTTTTCCTTTTTCTTTTCCATGTTTCCTATCACTCTCTTTTTGCCAAGATGCCGGAAGCAGAAAGGCAAAAACTGCAAAACCAAGCCATTGCACTTTACTACGATAAAAATTATTACGAAGCATTAAAAATTTTCCAAAAGATATTAAAAGAATATCCTTATGATTTAGTTTCTAGACAATACTTTGAAGAAGCTTATACAAAACACACAGCGGCTACGGTCATTATTAAAGATGCCTTAAAGTGGCTAGAACAAGGAAACTTAAAAAAAGCTTATGAAC
>RFJE01000015.1 GCA_003695005.1 Candidatus Hydrogenedentota bacterium
ATATATACACTTGTGTATATAAATATATGTTAAGTACTATCTTCCGATCAGTAGCGCTTGTTGGAACATCTCCTTTTCTCCATTAATGATTCGCACATTTGCTTCATACGCACGAGAGGCAGCAATCATATCTACCATTTCCGTAACAGGGTTTACATTTGGATATTCCACATATCCTTTTTTTGGTCCAACTTTAATCGCATCGGGATGACCGGGGTCATAGACTAAACGAGTTGGTGTGGTTTCGTCTCTTTCTACTTTTACAACCCGTACTCCCTGTCCTTCTCCTGTTCGAAGGCCAAACGGATAAACAGGGGATTTCCATCGTGTGCGCAAATTAATTGGCTGCATAACCACTCTACGTCTTCTATAGGGACCATCTCCTTCGGTAGTACGTGTTGTTGTGGCATTGGCAATGTTATTTGCAATTACATCCATTTTCAACCGCTGAGCGGTTAATCCTGTACTTGCTATGTTAATGGCTTCAAACATATCAACCTCCTATTATCCAACAGGCCTTATTACAATATTCATTTTACGGAAGTTACTTGCCATAACTTGTGCAAGTCCTTGGTATCGTAATTTACTTTTAATGGCTTCTGTGGCTTCATGCTCTGGATCTACATTGTTGCCGTCGTTGCGCATGGTAGATAAATAATCAATATGAACTTTAGGCTGAACCTTTGTATAATCTAACGGCCTAAAAAAAGGGATATGACGCGTGTCGGTTAGCTTTGCAGGCACGGCATTTTCTTTTACATACTTTTCGCTATCTAAAGCTCGGCGCAATTGTGCTTCAAAGGTTACTTCGCTACGCTTAAAATGTGGGACATCCACATTCGCTAAATTATCTGCAATGACCCTTCGACGAATAACCTCTGTATCTAATCCTCTTTCTAGTAAATACTGTGTTTTACCCCAGTAACCATTATCAATAAACATAAGCTTCCCTCTTTCTTATTCTCGGTAACTCTTCAAAAGATTTAAGAAAAAAATAAATCCGGTTTTTTATAAAGAAGAAGGGGGGACACCCGCCGACGTACATGGATGTACTAGTGCCGCGGGCGCATGGATGCGCAGGAGCGACCTACCCCCCCGAGGCTTTCTGCGCGGAAAGGGGGAATCTATTTAGGCAGACTCTGCAAATACTTACGGAGGGCAAATTCAACCCCTTTTGCTAATCGTCTTTTAAAATCTTGTGATTGTAAATAAATAGCTTCTTCTGGATGCGAAATATATCCCATTTCAATAAGTACAGCAGGCATTAAAGATCCACGTAAAACAGCAAAATCGGCTTTGCGGATTCCCCGAGATGAAATTTTGCGAGCAAGGGTCTTTTTCATCCCAGATAAAATGGATCTAGCGAGCACTTTGCTTTGTGCCTGAATTTCTGCATTAATTAAAATCGACTCTAACTTTTTTGCATACCAAGGACCGTCAAAAAATTTATTCTCTCGGATCTTTACTTGTCGGGCAGCTTCGTTGCTAGGATTTTGTGCTAAGTAATAAATTTCAAATCCATGACTTCGGCGCGATAAAGTTGCATTACAGTGAAAACTAATAAAAATACCTTCTCCATATTTTTTAGAGAGACGGTTGGCAATTTCGGCACGTCTTTCTAAACTAACAAAATAATTTCCTCTTCGAGTTAGGAATGTTTTTAAGCTAGGAAATTTCCTTTGAATGTAACGACGAACATAAAGGGTGGTTGCTAAGGTAATTTTGTGCTCTTTTGCTCCAAACATTCCACGAGCTCCCGGATCTTTTCCCCCATGGCCGGCATCAAACACAATAAAGCGAAGCGGGGAAAAGGGCCTTGGTTTCGTCTTTTGGATTTCAATTTTCTTTTTTTGGATTCTATAAGAAAGTTGCAATCGAAGTTCACTAAAAATTTCTTCGAGCATAGAAACAGGTATCCATAATCCTTGTGATGTTAAAACCGGTGCAACTTTTGTATTGATAATTCTTCCATCCTTGTAAAAAAATTTTTTTCCTTCTTCGAGTCGCACTAAATGGTTACCATAATGAATTTCATAAACGAGGCTAAATTTTTCATGTTGTATTTTTACAGAAGGATAGTTTGCTAAAAATTCAGTAAGAAGAACATATCGCTGATGATTTTTTTTATATATTTTTAATTGATTTTTTGCAAAAGCAAAAAAAGTTGGAAACAGCAGCAGTAAAACAAAGACTCGCATAAGAGAATGATAAGTTCACCTTCTTTAGTATTATCGACGTTTAAAAAAATTTTTACACTAAATTACATGGGCCCTAGCGGGAACCAGCGATACGGCGTTTCGCCGTATCGCTGTCCCTCACCTTTTTTACATTTTGTAACCTATATGGTGAACATTGCTCCCATGAAGCAGGGAACAAAATTTAGTTCTATCTGCACGAAAAAAGGTGAGGGATGAGAGTAAAAAGCGGCTTTGCCGACTTTTTGCGTCTTGGCTTGGCGGGACATGGATGTTCCCGCCAAGCCTCGCGTACACGGGGCCACAATAAAATAAGCTTGCCAAAAGAAATATACTTTTTATTTTCCCTTATGATTCCTGTACATGATCAATTTTTGCAAAAGTTGCTCGAAAGACAAGAATTTGCCATTCAGATTGTTCAAGATGCAATGCCTGTAAAATATGCCAAGAAAGTAGATTGGAATACGCTTACTCAACTTAAAAGCTCTTTTATTGATGATGATTTAAAAAGTCACCAAAGTGATGTTTTATTTGAAGTTCTCACAAAAAATAAAAAGAAGATCAAGCTCTACATCCTTTTTGAACATAAAAGTTATGTGGATAAAAAGACTTTATTTCAACTTTTGCGATACACCCTTCGCATGTATGAAGGAATGATAGGGAATGAGTTTGTGCCGGTCATTCCGGTTGTATTTTATCACGGAGAAAAGAAGTGGGCTGTACCAACTAGTTTTCACGATTTATTTCCACATGAGTACAAAGAATGGCTCGACTTAACTTTAAATTTTTCGTATCTGCTCAATGATATTAGCCATTATCCAAAGCCTAAAATTACCGAAGAAACTCTTGTACAATTTATTTATTACTTTATGAGTCACATTTTTGAAACAAGGGATGAAGCAGGTTTAGCAAAATTGCTAAAAGATTTAAATGACTTTATCCTGCTTTTACAAGAAAAAAAG
>RFJE01000147.1 GCA_003695005.1 Candidatus Hydrogenedentota bacterium
AGCATTGTAATTCGCAGAAATATCTACATTCCAAACACCGCTTAAGTCAACATACGGGGTTGCAATAGTAAAATTCGAGCTGACATCGGTTGCTCCATCCCATACTTTAACCGTTAAACTACTGCCATTCGTAGCATATTGGTATGACTCATCGGGATAATAAATTTTAAACTGATAAGTAACTTTATTTCCATCTTGCTGTGCTATACTTGTTGGTGACAAGCTACTATACTTTATATGCAAAGAAGCATTTTGAACTTCAAAGGTTCCCCCGGGATTCCCTAAATCCACAGTGGATGCTTCTTCGTTTATATAAAACGTACCATCATCAGTACGGGTAATACTAATATAAAACCCTGTCGCTACAGCAGCACTTGGTTTTGGCTGCACCGTAACCGTTCCGGAAGAGCCGGGATAAGAAATGCTCGTAGCAAAATCTGTGGTTACATCATTATTACTGGAGTCATAAACTTTTACTACCCAGTTAGATGATATACTCCCAGTGTATAAATTATTTCCGTCATCATACACTTCAAAAGTATAATTTACTGTTGTTGTACTTCCGCGAACGATGGGGGATCCGGATATCCCTGTATAGTTTACTGTATACGGGACGCCGGCAAAAATACTGGTGGAAAATAAGAATAAAGATACAAGCTTTAAAAAATTTTTTACTGGCCTCATAAACTGCCCACCCCTATATAATAGTTCTATAATAATTCTCGTATGTTTGCTTATTTTAGACGAGACTTAAATTAAAATGTCAACAAAACTTTATGTCAAATGTGATATAGCTGCAAAGAAGTGAAATACACTGCCGAAGAGTCCGCGATCGCTAAGGCTCTCTTCCCTGCACTAAATACAATTAATAAAACAGTTCCCGCAATGGAAAGCCCAGCGCCAATTGCATGCGTTAGCGAATTTATAACTTGTTCCCAGTAAACTTTTCTCTCAGAGCTCATATTAGTAAGACAGTACCGCCACAGATGAGTTGCAAATAAACAAATTTGAATTTGCCAGCCTACGAAAAATAGCTTACGAAGTTAATGATAGTCGAAAATACTGTTTCTCTGGATCCGTTTGTTTTCGAATACGACTAATTTTTAAACGGGTATCTCCAATGACGGCTTTAATTCCCGGAGCCTTTGCAAAGCCAAGGGAAAGGATTACACTTTTAGGCTCAGCAAACATTTCTCCTTCTTCTAATTCTTTTAAGGGCGAACCAATAAATTCCAAACGACCGGCTAAATTACCAAATCGCCCTCCCCCATAAGCAATTATCATTTTACTTTGTTTTGCCAAATCTTCCTTTTCTAATAAGGATAGGGCAAAAGAAAAAGCAAATACAGGCAAAGCAAATAAAAACGTATATTCTTTTTCTGTGGCAAAAGCTAAAAGCCCCCCAACTTTTTCCGATAGTGATCGCACTTCTTCCTTCCATGCTTGCATTTTTTCTAAAGACACTGTTTGTGAAATGGCTACTCTCACAAGAGACACTCGCCGGATTCGAAACATTTCCCCTTTTGGCAGTTTAACATCAGCAATGTTGTGATAGTGTTTATCGATGAGAAGCCGAGAAGCTCTTACCTGATAAGGGGATCGTCTTGCCTGGTTTAAAGAAACAAAAACCGGCATTTCTAGCGGATTTTCTAAAAATAAGGTAAGTTCTGTATTTGGTTTTACAGAAATAAAATCTGGTTTTTTACCATCTTCTATTTTTAAGCTTACTTCCGTAGATCCTTTTTCGTCGGGCTGGAGTACAAACTGCATTTTTTTAGCAGGCGCAGTAAATATGAGTGGCATATCTGGCATTTTAAATGCGTATGTACTATCACTCTTCATTGGTAAGCGCCACTGTGCTATACGGGATGGTAAGCTTTCCGGATCAAACGGATGCGGGAAATAATAATGCTTGAGTGGTTCAATCCCTTTTAACCGGAACGTAACCTCGGTGTGCATGTCTAATACAATCTCCCCATCATTCCCACATTGGTTGCAATATATGCTGGCATGCAACTGAGAAGGCAAATTGACCTCTGAATATTCTGCACCACAATAAGGACAAACCGTATGCCATGATATAAAAAAAATCCCGTTTTTCATTAAATCTAAAAAAGCATTCAGTAGCGCATTTTCTTCTATTTTTAACCAATGCGCTAAATACTTTGGCCTAATTTTTGCTAAATCCTCCGGAAAAGCATATAAAAGAAAATCTGCAAGTTTTTGTTTTGCTTCTGCTGCTAAAGAAAGATCCGCAACTGCTTCGCGAATTTTATTTGCTTCTGCTTCCGAAAAAGGCGGTCTATCAGCAATCGGATAATAAGCCGTTGGCACTTCCCCCCGAAAAAAAGCTTGCAGTCTTTGTAGCATTTTTTTACTTTTTTTCGCAAAGTACATGTTTTTAAAAAGATGTGTTATGAAGGAAGAAACCACCCCCTTTGGAATAAATTCCCATGTAAGATTGGCTTCTGTTTTTTCCCTAGAACCCTCC
Organism: Candidatus Hydrogenedentota bacterium; assembly: GCA_003695005.1. GTDB lineage: Bacteria > Spirochaetota > Leptospiria > Turneriellales > J094 > J094. The sequence continues at coordinate 2,492 of RFJE01000147.1, forward strand.
ACAGGCAAAAGCTCCACGGAAAGTAGTAAAGAAGATAAAAATCGTCGCAATTGCCACTGTCTCTTTACATAATGTCCACTTTTCCATTCAGGAAACGCTTCTTTTGCCACAAAATGAATTTTCCCGAAACCGATGGTGGCCTCCGGAAACTGCTTCTCAAAGCTAATGTGGAGTAAACGAGAAGCCGCTAGCCACCTTTGTGTATTCGAGAGATAGTCCCAAACCCGATCAGGATTTGCATCAAATTCCGCATGAATAGTACAAACTATAGGCTTTGTTCCCACGTATTAAACATATCGGCGAATCACTTATTTTTTGTACTTTTTTTCATTAGCTTTTCAAAGCGTTCCACTGTTTTTTGTAAATCCTTAGAATGTAGAAAAGCACTGTTGTATAGCAATACATAGTTTAAAGAATCTGATAGTGTCATATCCCGCTGTTTATTGAGAACATGTTTGACACCTTTTGTGACAAATGCTGAATTTTTGGCAATTTTTAAGCAAAACTTAAAACTTTGATCAAAAAGCTGATCATCGGTTTCATATAAATGAGTAATTAAACCAATCCGAAGTGCTTCTTCGGCGTTAAAATCTCGACCTGTAAGAGCTAAATCTCGGGTTATCCCTTCGCCAATAATAGCAGGAAGCCTTTGTAACGATCCCATATCTGCAACAATAGCAACCCGAACTTCCCTTAAAGAAAAAATAGCTGTTTTCGATGCCACTCGAATGTCGCAAGCAGAAATTAAATCGAGCCCTCCTCCAATGCAATAGCCATGAATGGCAGCTACCACTGGCTTTGTACACTCATAGACACAATTTATCGCATTTTGCATCAATACAATGGTTTCGTACAATTCCAACCTTTCTTCTGCATTTGCTTGCAGAGAAATTTCCTTTTTCTTTTGAAACACATCTAAAATATCTAAACCTGCACTAAAAGCATCTCCTTTTCCTGCAATCCGAATACAATTTACATCTTTCTCTTGTTCCAACTGTTTTATATGCTTTGGTAATTCTTCCCAAAACTCCCATCGCATTAAATTATGGTTTTCCGGATTGTTAAGCCATAAAGTAGCTACCCCTTTTTCTTTCTCGACTTCAAAAAATGCCATAACCCTTTTTTGTACTAAGAGCTATGG
>RFJE01000016.1 GCA_003695005.1 Candidatus Hydrogenedentota bacterium
CTGTGCAAGTTATGCCTATTGTGTTGGCTGGATTTTATGCAGGTAGTATTGAAGGCAATTATACACAGTCGTACTTTATGCCTGCGTTTAGCGCAGGATCCCTTGTCGACTATTTTTTAACAAAAAAAATCACAGTTTCACTAAATTTTACGTTTAACTATATGTATAGCCGTGAATCCCTATTTTTCTTTACAGACATTTTATTAGGTGCAGGTTATCGATTCTAAAGCTAACTTTCGCCAGGAAATTTTGCTTTCGACGCCTTTTTGCGCAAAAAGAAAAACATTCGCACATACTCTTTTTCAGCTTGCCAGGCTGTGTAAAAAATTAGCGCTCTTCTATGCGTTTATTATCCTGTCTTTTTTTCTCGGTTCTGCTTTCTAAATCTATTTTCGCCTTTACAGTGGTATTAGATCCCGGACATGGCGGTCGGTATATATCACCTAAATCCGTTTATGGTGATAAGTACGACCCGCTACTACACCGCTACACAGATAAGTTCCGTCCCGGCGCTTATTATGATGGTATGTGGGAAAACGAAGAAGTTTATGAAATTGCAAAGCTTACTAAAAAAATTCTAGAAGATACACAAACCCTTGCGGGTCGTCGGCGATTTTATCGTTTACTTCGAAAATATGGTTACCCGAAAAGAAGAAATTTTCGTCCGATTAAAGTGTTTTTGTCAAGAGAAAATAGTTGGCATACCCGCTACATGGATATTCGAGATGATGTAAATGCGCCGTATCGGCTCTATGACTATCCCGATATCCATACCGGCCAAATGCAACATGGCACGGTAAGCAGGATTCATCGGTTTAAGCCGGAGCTTGTGGTTACTCTTCACTTAACCCGAGGAAAACCGAATTCTTATGGTGCTATGAATGCTGTCATAACGCCTTCATACTATACTTACAAAAAAGCAATTGAATATGTAAGAAGTTCACGAAAAAAGAGAAAGACAATCCGCAAAAAATTTATGCGATCAAAATGGGGAGATTGGTTTAAAACTGGCAAAGGACGAGATTCATTCGAATGGTTTTTATGTGATGCTTGGATTTATTTCACCGGATACTGGTCTACGAAAAGTGGATTACAACCGATGAAAGAAAAATACCGAGGCTACCGTCATAATATGTTTGATTGGGCATATAAAGATCCACCGGGTTGGGAAAAATCAGCTAGAAAGCATAGACCTTACACACAGTACTCGGATCATTTACGAACCTTTGTGCCTCGGGGAAAGTTTTGGCAGAGGGAAAAATCTAAGTATGAGAGATGGAGAAGAGAGAAAGGTTATGAAGGCTATGGGGGCGATAACTTATATGCATCGCATGAATTATTGCGATATGTACGAAAAGCTCTTTTACGGCATAAAGTCGATACCCCTAAGACGTTACCCGAAATTCGACAGCCATATATTTCCACCTGGACAGTGCCAACATTTGTAAATGCAGTATCTGCTTATTTAGAACTTGCTTATATTGATATTCCTAAAGACCATCAGCGGATACTAAATTACAAACATGTTTATGCAGAAGCACTCGCTGTAGGTATTTATTCACTTTACTACGGCATAAAGCAACCAAAACGAAATCGCAAAAAGAATTTGCCATGGGGATGGGCAATTCATTTTGCTAAGTATGGCCGTTATTTTCAAAGTAGTGTTAGGTAAGAGTCATTCTCTTTACGCATTGTCCATAGAATCAAAAGTGATCTAATGGATTTTAGTAAAATTCCTGCAGAGAACATACGGAATTTTTCTATCATTGCGCATATTGACCATGGTAAAAGTACGCTTGCTGATAGGCTGTTAGAGCTTGCTGCGGTAACTGACGATCGAACGAGAAAAGATCAGATTTTAGATAGCATGGATATTGAAAGGGAGCGTGGCATTACGATTAAATCAAACAGTGCTTCTTTTTTGTACCACTATCAGGATAAGCCATATTTGTTTAACTTAATTGATACCCCTGGCCATGTTGACTTTTCTTACGAAGTGGCTCGTTCCTTAGCGGCTTGCGAAGGAGTTTTGCTGTTAATTGATGCTACGCAGGGAATTCAGGCACAAACCATTGCAAACTTTTATTTAGCCTTAGAAGCAGACTTAATGATACTGCCAGTAATTAACAAGGTTGATTTACCCTCGGCAGATCCAGATAGAGTACGCGAACAAATTGAAGAGACTTTAGGTTTAAACCCCGAAGACGCAGTAGAAGTGAGTGGAAAAACCGGATTTGGAGTGGATAACCTAATGCAAAAAATTGTGGAATATATACCACCGCCTAAAAATACCGAAAAGGATCGTTTGCGTGCACTAGCTTATGATGCTTATTTTGACTCATACCGTGGTGTTATAATGAAAGTTCGCATTTTTGACGGTGTGATGCATAAGGATGATAAAATTCGTTTTATGAGCTCGGATACCGAATACACGGTTGGTGAATTAGGAATTTCGCAAATACAACTTGTGCCCCAGGAAAGGCTCAAAAGTGGTCAGGTTGGTTATGTGGTAACTGGCATTAAAAATGTATCGGATGTTCATTTAGGTGATACTCTTACTCATAGTGTAAATTCCGCTGAAAAACCGCTTTTTAAGTATCGCGAAGCAAAGCCAATGGTATTTTCGGGACTTTTCCCTGTAAATGGAGAAGACTATGCTCTATTAAAAGATGCCATGGAAAAGCTTGCATTAAATGACCCTGCTTTAACGTTTGAGCCAGAAAATAGCGAAGCTTTAGGCTTTGGTTATCGGGTTGGCTATTTAGGCCTTTTACACATGGAAATTGTGCAGGAGCGCCTCGAAAGAGAGTTTGGCCTTTCGCTTATTAGCACAGCGCCATCTGTAGTGTATCGTGTGCATTTGCGAAATAAGGATGAAGTGATGGAAGTCGATAACCCTGCAAAATTACCTGATGCGGGGCTCATTGATTTTATAGAAGAGCCTTATGTAAAAGTCACTATCATTACGCCTTCGGAATTTATGGGAAATATTTTAGAGCTTTTAAATGAGAAGCGAGGGATCAACAATAGCATGGATTATCTTGATACAAAAACAGTGCAAATTGTGTATGAGCTTCCTTTATCCGAAATGATTTATGAGTTTTATGATAGGCTAAAAAGTGCCTCGAAAGGCTATGCTTCTTTAGACTATGAATTCAGCGAGTATAAAAAGTCCGATTTAGTCAAAGTCGATATTTTAGTTCATGGCAATAAAGTCGATGCGCTTTCGATGATTGTGCATAGAACACAAGCCGAAGCTCGTGGCCGTGAAGTGATTAAAAACTTACGGGGTTTAATTCGAAAGCACCAATTCCAAATTGCATTGCAAGCGGCCATTGGTGGTAAAATTATTGCTCGCGAGAATATTTCTGCGCTTCGTAAAAATGTTACAGCAAAATGCTATGGGGGAGATATTACTCGAAAGCGCAAATTACTAGAAAAGCAAAAAGCAGGAAAAAAACGCATGAAAATGATTGGCAATGTGGAAATTCCTCAAGAAGCTTTTTTAGCAGTCCTCAAGAAAAATGATGGAAGTTCTTCACGAAAGTAAATCGGGAATTCGGTTTGTTTTAAAAAACGGCAAACCACTTGTGGAATATCCCGAAGCGGCAGGGATTATTGCCATAGAGGACGAGAAGCTAATTATGGTACGCCAGTTTCGAAATGGTTGCTCATGCGAAACTTTAGAAATCCCCGCAGGAAAAAAAGATCCATCGGAATCCTTACTCCAATGTGCACATCGAGAACTGTATGAAGAAACGGGATATAAGGCAAAAGGCATGAAAAAGCTTTTTTCGTACTATCCTGCGATTGGCATTAGCACAGAAAAACTCACTCTATTTCTTGCAAAAGACGTTTACTATGTAAACGAAGGTAATGACCCCGACAAAGACATCTCAAAAGTAGAAAAAATAAGTTTATCCATGTTAGAAAAAATGCTGCATAAAAATGAAATCATTGATTCAAAAACATTGCTTGCCGTACAGTATTTACTACTGAATGGATTTTAAGTCATTCGCTACTCGTAAAATATGCTTAAAAGCTCCCCAAAAGGTATAGCCATCAATCCCCATTTCTTTACTAGCTAGAACTTGATCTAAAAAGTACTTTTTGCCGTAACCCCAAATACTATTTTTCATAGGAAAGGCTTGTAAATATGGTCGGATAATAGCTTTGCCACTCGCTAAATGCAGGGATCGCAAAGCACTGTGTCGTAAAAGACGATATGCTCGTTTTTCGCGGGGAACATCGGTTAAATAATAATCCCCAAAATGAGAAGAATACACCATAGGACAAAGTACATCTGCAAATTTTAAATAAACATCAATATCTTGTCCAATACGACCCGGGGCACGATAGAGTCCATTGTATCCATAAATATCCATCGAAAGGGGAACTTGAATGTGCGGCCTTAACTTTGCTAAAAAGTTTTCAAGGGCATCAGTTAAATTTTGCAAAGAGTTTTTCCGGTGAGTATACTTTGTTTTAGAAATATCCCCATCAGAAGGAAAACGAATATAGTCGAGTTGGATTTCATCCACGCCAAGGCTCTGCAATTCTTTCATTAAAGGTATGTAATAATTGTCTGCTAAATCTTCGCGGTAAGGATCAATCCATCTTTCTTTAGGTAGACCAATCCAAGGTTTCCCTGTTTGTTTATTGATAATGGGATAGCCGGACTGGCGAAATAAAACGGGATCCTTAAAAACCACAAGACGAACCACTAAATACTTATTCCATTTTTTTACTTTTTTTACAATTTGCTTTAAAGAGACAAAAGGCCGAATTGATTTAATTTTTTTAGCAAATGGTACCTGACTTTTATAGCGCAAATAACCAAAGTCATCTTTCACATCGAGCACCATCCCATCAAAAATATTTTTTTGTAAAAGAGAATCCACTTGGTATTGCTTATGTTTATAATTATAAGCTGAAGAATAAAAAAGTTTTTTGCTTTTTGCTTTTTGCATTCTTACTTTTTTTTGCTCACTTAAAACGGGATTGTGATTCATTACAAAGCCAAGTGGTTTTCCCGTTCTCTTATCTAAAACACCGACCAATCGAATCGACAGATTCGTATCTTTATCCGGCCAAAACGTTTTAGAAGAATACAAAAGCTGCCACTTTGCTTGTTGACCATTCCAATTTAATTGATAAATCCCGCGAGAAGTAGACACCATGTATGTATCTTTTGCAAGTTTTTCCATTCGTAAAAAATCAATCCCTGAGTTTTTAGATGAAAGAGTGTTTGGAACGGGGATTTTTTCAAACCGATATGCTTTTTTTACATAAATACCA
>RFJE01000148.1 GCA_003695005.1 Candidatus Hydrogenedentota bacterium
GTGTTGTACTATCTAAATGACCAACTGATTTTTTATTTAAAATGATATTGGCAATTTGCATAAAGTTTGCATCAGAAATAGGATGATTCTCTAAAACAGAAGAGAGAAATTCCTTGATATTTTTCCAAATATTTTCTACCGCAGCTCGGATCACACCAGCTGGGGTGTTTACTTCATGAGCAATGCCAGCAACCATGACTCCTAAACTAGCAAACTTTTCGCTTTGGACAAGCTGTGCTTGCGCTTCCTGCAATTCTCTTGTTCTTTCCTGTACTTTTTCTTCTAAACTTTCATTTAATGCTTGCAAACGCTCATAAAGGACAGCATTGGAAAAAGCAATCGACGCAATTCCTTGAATCTCATATAAAAACTGTATTTCTTCTTTCTTTAATTTAGAACTCTTTGCTTTATCAATGGTCAAAATGGCTAAGATAGACTTATTTAATGCAAAAGGAATAATAACTTCCGCATTTGTTTGCTGAATAAAGTTTTTAGCTGCTTGTTTTGCAGCATCTTCCTTTACAGAATTCAGTAAAGAGTCTGCTATGTATAAATTTTCATGCTCGCCTAACCAAAGTAAAAAGGGGTCAAAAACCCGAATCTTAAAAGCATCTTTTGCTTCCCTTCCAAAAATAATGTATGCACCGGCATCATCATCCCAAATAAAAATTTTGTGATTGCGGTAAGGAAATGCTTCTTTTAATATGTTTTGTAAAATCGTAATGAGTTCTTTGCTTTCTACAAGCAATAATAGCTTATTACGAAAATCGTGTAGGATTCTTTGCAAACGGGGTTGTAGCTTAACTCGATTTTTTAAACTACGATATTGGAAAAAATAGTAAATGGCAAATAGAAGAGTTACTGTAGAAAAGAAAGCAAGAAAATAAGAAATTTCATTCGCATGCAACCGGTTAATCCCCTTGCATTTGTATTAAGTAATCCATGGCTGCTTCGGCATCTCCCTGAAAAAACGAAAGTAACGATAAATCCAACAAATCTTGTCTTGACTTGACTCCCTCTGCTTTTTTTTCGGCGTATTTTTTAGCAATTCTTTCTTTTGCCTCGGGATTCTTCTCAAAACTCTGCTGTAGACTATCTTGAAATATTTTTAACTTAGGGTCATGATTGACCATTTTTTTAAGGACTTTTGCAGATGCCATGGGATCGTCTTTTTCTAACAACAAAGACGCTTTTAACCTTTCTAATACAACATCATTTGGAAATTGTGCAATGAGTCTATTGACTAAAACTTCACATTGTCGAAATTGTTGCAAATGAAATAAAACTAAAGCTTTTGCAGTAAGTGCCCCTCGATGATCGCTATCCAGTTGTAAGGCTTTCTCCACACTGTGTAAGGCAGCTTTATTATCTCCGAGTTTTCCATAAGTATAAGCTAATAATAAATGAGCTTCAAGAAAATCTGGATGAGGAATGAGTACCTTTTCTAAAATGCGCTTTGCCTCTGCAAATTGTTCAGACTTAAAATATTCATACGCTAAATTATAAAAAGCACGTTTATCAGGTCTAGAAAGAATGGCTCGTTGGTAGCAAATAATTGCTTTTTTTGTTTTCCCTAGTTTCGAGTAAATGCTGCCTGCATTTAGCCAAGATTCAAAATGTGTTTTATCAATTTCTAATGCCATACGGTAATACTCCAATGCCTTTTTATACTCGCCGGCCTGCTGTGCCTTTACGCCTGCGTTATACTTTACTTCTACTTGTTTATCCATATTTGACCTTTTTATTATCGGCGGGTTTATTAGCTCATTAAGGACGATATTTTTTTTGAGCTGCTAAACCTAATTGTTTTAGTGGCTCTAATAATAAGTCGGCCACTTCCGGGATGGCGGATGTGGCTTTTGCTAAAATTCCTCGAGAAGGGGGAAGTAAAACTTCGAGCTTATCTTGACCGACAACCTGTAAAATGGCATTAGCGACTTCATCGGGGGTCAGGGGCTTGCCTCCGGAAAATGTTAAAGCAGCTTCCTCGTAGTCTTTTTGTAAATCTAGCATGGGGGTTTGAACGGCATCAGGACAAATGACCGTAACTTTGATTCCATACTGTTTAAGCTCTGCTGCTGCCGCTAGCGAAAAACCCCGCACAGCAAATTTCGAAGCAGAATATAAACTAATTCCCGGCACTGGGGCAACTCCCGCTAAAGAAGCTAAATTTATAATATGGCCTTTTGTCCTTTGCAAGAAAGGAAAGCACAGGACAGTGCCGAGCATAACCCCTTTTACATTAACATCGATATGAAAATCAATATCCTCTTTTGTAATGGTTGGAATGTATCCCGGCTTTAAGACCCCTGCATTATTAATGAGGACATCGATACCACGAGGGTAATGCTCATCTATGAACTCAATGCACTGGTTCCAAGATTCCTGCGAAGTGACGTCTAATGATAGGGTAGTTAATTCTTCTTCATATTCACTATCAAACTCTGCACGTAGCTCTTGCAAGCCATCTTCTCGAAAATCCGTTGCAATGACAATGGCTCCTTTTTTTAAAAATTTTTCTGTTAAGCTGCGACCAATCCCGCCACAAGCACCGGTAATGAATACAGTTTTTCCACGCAATTCCATGCGCTAAATAAGCACAAGGAAATAGTTTGTCTATGAAAAAACAGCTCATTAAAAGGAAATTTTTAGGGAAGGGCAAAAAGGCCTGCTAGGCGCAGTTCCGCAGCCTTAAGCGAGGACTGTCTGAGCACTAGCAGGCCTTTTTGCCCTTTTGTTCATTTGAATTCAGCGGTTCTCGGCGAAAGCCGAGAACCGCTGCAAAAGAATTTGCTTGATTGTGCTTTCTTTTAAAATTGGTAATATGCATACTTTAAAAACATTCCAATCACGCATAAAAAAAATTACGCAGCAAATGAAAAAAACATCTCTGATGGTATTGTATAATCCGCCTGCGGTAAAGCGCAATGGCGATGTCATGTATGAGTATCGGGGTGATTCTAACTTTCTCTATGTTACAGGAATCAATATGCCGGATATTATTTTTTGTATCGATTGTCATGGGGAAAGCTGGATTTTTTTGCCAAAACGGACGGACGAACAAATTCGCTGGATGGGAGAGGTGGTATCTCTACAAGAACTTCGTCAACTGGGAATTCCAAAGAAAAATATTCTAACAAAGGACGATTTTCAAAAGCATTTTGCGGAACTCCTAAAAAGCTACCAAACATTGTATTGTTCTTTTGGGGAAAACAGTCATTTCGAGAATACGCTTTTCCAGTATATTCGTCAGGCGGTTTTAGGACAATACCGTGCTGGTATCTTGCCAATTTCTTTGCGTCATGTTAGTGAAATTTTTTATCCGCTGCGCCAAATAAAGGAACAAGAAGAGATTCAGATTCTAAAAGAAGGCTGTGGACTTAATGCTCAAATTCATAATGATTTAATTCGGTTTTCGAAAAGCCAAACATTTCCATTATGGGAGCGAGATTTAAAAGCTTATTTAGAAAGTAAAATGAGGTTTTATAGGGCAGAAAGACTTGCCTATCCATCTATTGTAGCAGGGGGAAATAGAGCAAATATTTTGCATTATGAAAAATCAAATGGAAAAATTAGCAAAAAAGATTTAGTGTTAGTCGATGCAGGTTTAGAGTGGAAATACTATGCTACGGATATTACGCGGACATTTCCTGCTGGGGGAAAGTTTACTTATGCGCAAAAAACCATATATGAGATAGTACTGTCCGCGCAGAAAAAAGCAATTCAGAAATGCAAGCCAAATTCAAATTTAGACAAAGTACACAAGGCAGCTTTACAGGAAATTGTAAAAGGACTTTGGGATTTAGGTTTTTTTAAGAAAGTTCCTAGTTTGGATAATCCAGATCAATGGGAGAGACCAAAAACCATGAGTGAGGTTTTTAAGAAAAAGTTGTACCGTCATTTTTATATGCATTCCACTTCTCACTGGTTAGGATTAGATGTGCATGATGTTGGCATTTATCGGGACAAAAAACAGGCTATTTCTCTTAAGCCAAATATGGTATTTACTGTGGAGCCGGGAATATACATTTCAAAAGATTATGATTTTGTCCCTCGCGAGTTTCGTGGTATTGGAATTCGTATTGAAGATGATATTTTAATTACACCACAATCGTATGAAGTTTTAACAAAAGACGCTGTTAAAGAAATAGAAGAGATTGAAAGCATTTAAAATTTTGCGTGACAGGGAAAGTTCTTCTGAAAAACTTGGCGCATGTTACAAAAAGGAGATAAATTACCTACAGGTTTAAAAGGCATTTTAGTGCGACCGGAAGATGTGGAAAAATGCGAAGGGAAAAAAGTATCACTTTCGTCTTTAAGTAAGGGGCAGTATTTAGTGCTTTATTTTTATCCGAAAGATTTAACACCGGGATGTACCACCGAGCTACAGATGTTTCGAGACTTAAAAGAAGAAATTGAAAAACAGGGGGCTATTATTGTTGGTTGCTCTCGCGATGATGTAAAACAACATTGTAAGTTTATGAGCAAGCACAATGGAAATTTCCCGCTGCTAACCGATGATACCGGTGAAATTACAGAGAAGTTTGGCGTTTGGGCAAAGAAGAAAATGTATGGTAA
>RFJE01000149.1 GCA_003695005.1 Candidatus Hydrogenedentota bacterium
CTTTTTACGTCAGAGGAACATATGATTTTACTTCCCGTTTAATTAGATGTAATAACTACCAAATAGGAGCTGTCGAACGCAAAAAGTGGTGAGGGATTAGGTTCCTCGACTTCGTCTGAATATAATTCCACAGTTCTTGCTTACAGTAAGTATAAACAGTCGCATAACTGTACCGCTTATCATTATATTGGTGATTGGCTTCATGTGTCCGACTGTTTGCTTTGAGCTTTGGCAGCAGTCGAAAGATGCAGGCTAAAATCAGGTCTGTTTCATTTACTGAGAGTCCTGCTTTTCGAAGTTTCCTAGTATAGTACCACAACCGACCCGCGGTAAAGTTTGGTAATGTCATACTCGATTTTGACATGGACACGTAGGGTGAGTTATCATTTATTTTCTGTTTGCGTTTCTTTTCTCGAATTTCTTTTTGTAGGGAAGCATACCGAGCAATTTTAAGTTTTAGCGTGGCTCTTTTGCGGTTGTTTTTAACATTACTTGAATGATCACTTTTTTTGTCTTCACGGTATTGTTCATACACTTTTTCCATGGTGTCCTCCAAAATTGGTTTCTACCCTATAATACCAATAGGGGGGTAAATTTTTGGCCCGAGCGAGCGATACGGATGTGAACGAGCGAGCGGTACCCCATCGGGCAGAGCCTCTGCCGAATTCTGAACAGGAATTCGGCCTTTTGAGACATTACTTTAAATAAAATTTCCAAATGGTAAAAAACTAGCCAGGAATAAGACATAATCCCGCAAGGTTAAGTGCTTACTTATATGAGTTTAGAGAATTTGCTCGCGAAAAAAGGGTAAAAGAAATTAAGGTGAGCGTTTTAAAGGCAGCAAAGAGGCGCGTTATCTATCGCTATGTCGCTTTGACAATTTCTTGTTTTTTTCTTTTCCGCACAAAAAACCAATAGCCTATTCCACTAATAAAAAGTGGCCAAAAGAAAACTAAAAAGTAAAATAAAAAATCATCCTGTTTCGGGGTTAAGTTAATGTGTGCTTCTTCCCACTTTTTCGGTACAATGCCCCGAATGGTATCCCCTTCGGTTAGCCATTGCACAGCCCCTACGGCAATGGGCAAGTTGATTCCAGCTGTAATGTACTTGTCGGTAATAAAATCACTGTCGGCAAAAGCAACGAGACGGGATTTTTTATCTTTAATGGACACAGCAAGCCAATATGCTTTCGATGGCTCTTTTTTTATATCCTGGATTTTATTTGGGATGATATCTTCCCATGTTCTATAGACGGTACGTACAAAAAAATCCATTTCCGGCTCATCCTTTTTTTCTTTTTTCTTTTTCGTTAAAGGGTTTTCTTTCTCAAAATAGCCAGTGGTTGGAAAGACACTAAAGCGAGCTGGCTCGGGTAGTTTCGTATAATCTGCTGTAATAGGCGACGAAGTATAGTCAAAAGCAATAATGACTTCGGGCTGGCCTTTTGCTGAAGCTTCCGATAACAGGGTACCCTTTTTATACAATAAGTGATACGGCTTTAAAAAAACTTGCGGGTTGGCTCGAGAAATAGGATCAAAAAATAACAGCAGAGAACCCCCTTTTTGGTAATAGTTTTGCAAGGTTTTTACTTCTTGATAAGTCAGTGGTTTTGTAAGCATGGGAATCATAACTGCGGAACAATCACTTGGTACTTCTTTGGGAAAACCTTTTCTTGGATCGAGTCTTTCAATTTCGTAGTTGGAACTAATGAGGGCACTTTCAAAAGCATTGCTGACCTCTTCGCCCGAAAATGCAGCCACTCCATATTCTCCATGTCCTGTTGTAATGCATATTTTTTTTCTAGGCTCAGTTACACTTAATAAAGCACTAATAAATTCTTTCTCCATTTTCTTTAAATCCGATTTACTTGTAATAAAGACAAGTTTCCGCCGTTCCCTTTTTTGGATGTCTAGCTCTTGTGGATCAATGCTTTCAAACAGGACAACCCCTTTTGAGTTAATTTTTTTCTTGTCGGCAATGTCTTTATCCCGATAAGGATCTACAATGCGATAGTGAATTTTAGGATTCGTGGACTGGATGTCCGCTAACATCGGCTCTACAGATCTTTGTAAGGTATCAAAAAAAGGATAGAATGCAGTAATTTCTACTTTCCGTTTAATTTTTTTTACAATTGCCTTCCCCTCGGGGGATAGGGAAAACTTATGAAAATCAGTCATATCAATGGTAAAGGGGCGTTTGTTGGCGGCAAACATGGCAGCAACAATCACCGCTAAAAATAAAACAGTTTGAAACGCAGTGATTCGAATGTATCGGCTTCTTGCTTCTGCCTGTGCCTGTACTTTTAAGCCGGATTCCACAAGGACGGTAAAAAAGGCTAGCACGGCAATGCATAAATATAAAATCACACGTGATAAAATGAGTAGCTTTTTGTATAAATCCTGGTTTTCTTTATGAGCAGGATCATACGCAATTTTGGCTAGGAATAAATCGGATTGGATGAAATAGAAAACAATGGCTAAAAAGCCAATTATAAAAATCCAAAGTAAAGTTTTCTTTACTTCTATACTGATGGTTTTCCTTAAAGAAAATAAAAAGTAAAGAAACGGGGCTAAAAAGGCTACTGCACAAAGAACGTATAAAACAATTCTCCAAAAGGACGAAGCTTCAAATAAAGTTTGTGCAAAATATAAAAAAACAAATCCTGATGCAAAAATCCAAGCTAAATTCTCTCTAAATTTATTTTGCCATTTTTCCATATTGACCTCCGCTTACCGCCATCGAGATGCACGCAAGCTAATACCTGTTAAGTAAACATAGAATGAAATTACACTAAAGAAAAAAAGGACATTTTTTAGGGTAATGACTCCTTGCTCAAATTCCATATAGTGTACATAAAACGAAAATTCACGTACAATTTCTTTCATCGGGGACTCGATGAAAGGGGAAAAAAATCCCATTAACAAAAATAAAACTACATTCGCTCCTCCCATCACGGCAGCAAGAATTTGGATGGAAGTTAATGTGGAATAAAATAAAGATACCGAGATCGCTGCTGCTCCAATTAAAAATACCCCAATATTTCCTGCAATCACATGGCCAATGTGAGCATCACCAAAAATCATGGCAGAGAGAGGAACGGGCAAGCTTGCTATCATAATAATAAATAGAAAAAAAAGAGATGCAAGGTATTTACCTAAAATTAATTGCATTTCTGTGATTGGCGAAGTGAGCAATAATTCATGCGTACCACGTGCTTTTTCTTCGGCAAAGAGTCGCATTCCTAATAATACACCGGCAATCATACTTGTACCGGAAAAAGAATAAAAAATTAGCTGTAAGGCTTCCGAAGATTGGGGTTTATGTTTTAAGCTCCAATAGCCTAAAAGACCATTAATAAATAATACAAAAAATAAAATAATCCAGGCTAATGGTGATCGAAAATAAGCATTGCTTTCCCATAAAAAAACCTCTTTTAATGCAAAGAACCAACTCGCTTGTTTGCTATCTTCTTTTTCGACTGATACAGTTTTCTCTGTATTCATAGGGAAATTTTCGAGCGCCTTGTTCTGCCGACAAGAGTTTTTCCATGGAGCCTGAAGTAAGCGTCAAATCTTTCCCAATAATATATGGGGGGGTCCCCCCTTCCATATAATAATAATATCTTTCTCAAAAAAAAACTAGACAACTTTTAAAAAATTATATATACATGATCAATGCCGGCAAAAAGAATCATCCCTTGTTTAGATGTAAAAGATGGACGAGTGGTAAAAGGAATCCAATTTGTTTCACTGCGCGATGCAGGTGATCCTGTTGAAAATGCACTAAAGTATGATAGACAAGGTGCGGATGAGCTTGTCTTTTTAGACATTACGGCTTCATCCGATAGACGTGCCATTATTTTAGATTTAGTAAAGCATGTCTCTGAAGTTTTGTTCATTCCCTATTGTGTTGGTGGAGGTATTCGGACACTAGAAGATATACGGCTTATTTTAAGCGAAGGGGCCGATAAGGTCGCTCTCAATACAGCGGCTGTGCAAAATCCCGATGTGCTAACAGAAGGGGCACGTCATTTTGGTGCGCAATGTATTGTCTGTGCCATCGACGCAAAATTTAATGGCGAGTTTTATGAAGTTTATTTACATGGGGGAAGAACACCTACGGGTATTGACGCTGTAAAATGGGCTTATGAAGCACAAGAGCGCGGAGCCGGCGAA
>RFJE01000150.1 GCA_003695005.1 Candidatus Hydrogenedentota bacterium
AAGTATAATTATGAGCTATACAGTCAAGAAAGAGTCTGTGCGACAACAGGAGGGGTTCACGGGTTCAAGTTCTAAATGCGGGATAGTTGACGCACAGACTCTTATAAACTACATTGCCTTATGAACATTTTATGGGGTTTTGGCGGTATTTTAACTGTTTTTAGTATTGGTTATTTATTTTCTTATAATCGCAAAAAAATTAAATTGAGGCCAGTATTAGGGGGGCTTGCCATCCAGCTTACTTTTGCTTTTATTGTCCTTTATACAGAATGGGGCAAGGATTTTTTAAAAGCTCTTACCGATGGAGTTAATAACATCACTGCATATGCAAATACGGGAATTCAGTTTTTATTAGGAAATTTAGCGGATGAGAAGTTTCAACATATTGGAACTATTTTTGCATTTCATATTTTACCGGTGATTATCTTTTTCTCTGCCCTGATTTCCGTACTTTATTATTTAAAGATTATGCAGGTAGTAATACGCTTTATAGGCGGGGGATTGGCCAAGCTTTTAGGAACCACTCGACCTGAATCTTTAAGTGCTGCTGCGAATATCTTTGTGGGACAAACCGAAGCACCGCTCGTGGTAAAACCATATTTAGAAAAATTAACCACCTCGGAACTCTTTGCTGTTATGACAGGTGGGGTAGCATCTGTTGCCGGTTCTGTGTTAATTGGGTATTCTCTTTTAGGGATTCCTTTAAAGTATTTATTAGCGGCTAGTTTTATGGCCGCGCCAGCAGGGTTGGTGATGGCTAAAATTCTATATCCACAAGTAGAAGAGCCTGTTGCTTTTGACGATTTTCATATCGAAGCTGATCCAGGGGTTGTTAATGTTTTTGATGCAGCGGCACAAGGGGCAGCTACGGGATTAAAATTAGCTGCTAATATTGGTGCTATGCTTATGGCATATATTGCTTTAATTGCTCTTGTTAACGGGATATTAGGTGGAATTGGATCTTGGATTGGTATTCCAAATTTAAGTCTCGAGCTTATTTTAGGTTATATTTTTTCACCGGTGGCCATGGCGATTGGTGTTTATCCACATGAAGCTGTACAAGCAGGTAATTTTATAGGACAAAAAGTGATTATTAATGAATTTGTTGCTTATGGTAATTTAGGCAAAGTGATTTCCACTCTTACGCCAAAGACACAGGCGATTTTAAGTTTTGCTCTATGTGGCTTTGCAAATGTTTCTTCTATTGCCATCCAAATTGGTGGGTTAGGATCTTTAGCCCCTTCTAGAAGACATGATATTGCTAGATTAGGTATGCGTGCAGTGTTAGCAGGTGTTTTAGCATCATTGCTTTCGGCATCGATTGCTGGTATGTTTGTCGGATGAAAAAGACTCTTTGTATTTTTTTAAGTTTCCTTTTTTCCTTTTTTTCTTGCAAAAAACAAGAAAAAAATAAAAAAATTGCAAAGCAATATTGCTCTCGTTGTCATATTTTGCCTAGTCCCATGGACTTACCAAAAGAAGCCTGGCCCTTTGTATTAAAATCCATGAAAATTTATTTTGGCTATCCGGTTAAAGGAAAACATTTGTCACCCAAGAAAGAATATGCGATTCCGAAAAAACCAGTCTTGTCTGAAAAATTATGGGCTAAAATAGAAGAATATTTTTTACAAAATGCCATCTTGGAAAAACAAATAAAACATAGCTTACCCGAGTATGAAAAAAAATCTCTGTCATGCTATTTTCATGTAAAATCTTTACAACTTCCGCCTGGAATTTACTCTCTTGCAGATTTCCTTTCGAAAGAAAAAAAATGGGTTTTAGGCGAAGCAGTTCACAAAAAACTTTTTCTCTTAAGCAAAGATGGTAGAGTGTTAAAAAGCATCCCTGTCCCTGGAATGCCTACAAAAATTATTCCAGAAAAACCTTATGCTATTTTACTTGCGGAAACACTGTTTCCAGAGGATACTACCGGAGGCAAGCTTATCCGGCTAAAACCGAATTGGGAGCTTGGGCGAGTTTTAGCAAGTGGTTTTAATCGGCCGGTAGATATTGCTTTATACAAAGGCAATTATTATATTAGTGAATTTGGACATTTAACAGGAAGTTTTACGAAATTAAATTCTACCTTTCAGAAGGAAAGTTTAGCAAGTGGAAGCGGGTGGATAAAAGCCGTGCCAACCGAGAATCAGTTATATGTATTACGGGCACAGGAAAAAGAAAGCTTATTATGTATGAACTGTTTTCAGCAAGCAAACTTAAGAGAGCTATATTCTTTTTCGCCGGCAACAGGACTTGTTGGATTTTTTCTCGCAGATTTCAATCAAGATAAACACAAAGAAATTGTGATTTATGCCGGTGATAATGGTGATTTGCCTAGCTTGCCTATTAAACCAAGACAAGGTTTGTATATTTTTGAAAGAAAAGAGGCAAAAGTTATAAAACGAGCATTTTTGTATATGGATGGCGTCTATGCAGCGGAGGCAGCCGATCTCGATTCCGATGGAGATAAAGATATTTTAGCAGCTGCTTATTTTACGCATAAGGATAGTCCACAGATCGTTCTTTTTGAAAATTTAGGTGATTTTCAGTTTAAGCGAATAGCATTAGAAAGTTCGTTTTCGGCGTTGTGGATTCGGATGGCGAAGCAAGTTAGCCAAAACAGCATACAATTTTTGTTAGGTGGTTCAACGATACGGTATTTCCGAAATGTCCAACAGGCACCAGGAAAAGAAGTCCCTGCTCTTTTGCTTACTCTGAAAAAGAATCTAGGCAGTTGTGCTCAACCATGAAGCCATTGAATCCTGTTTTAAAACTCATTGCCATTCAGGAAAAGAAAAGGTTTGATATCCGATCTGTTATTGCGTTTGCTATTTTTGTAGGGATTTTCCGTGGGGTTGAAGAAGGACTTTTTGTATCGCCAAATTCTTTTCGAGTCAGTTTTCTATCAGCGTATATTCCTTTTTACTTTTTAATGTATTTACTTCATGTTTTTGTTTTACAGAAATTTACGAAGGAACAGGTTGGAAAAGTTTTTAATGTAGCTTTAATTGGCCTTTTTTTAGGGCTTTTTCCCCCCGTCATTGACTTACTATTTTTTGGATTAGATTCAACACGGCGGTATGGCTATTTTCTAGATTTATTTTTAAGCGCACAAACAGGGGTAGGTCGCTTTCCGCTGAAATTGCTGTTCTTTTATGCGCCCGAAGAAAAACTTCCTTTTGGCGAAGCTCTTACTCTTTGGATGCTTTTGTTTTTTGCACCTTATTATGTCTATGTAAAAACAAAATCTTTTCTGCGGGCTGCTTTTTCTTTCCCTTTTGTATATGCCGTTATTTTCGTAAACGCATACATTTTACCTTCTGCCATAAGGGCATTGTTTGTGGTTTTTACCCCCGAGAAAAATTTGCCTTTTTTGTATGCTCAAATGGATTTTTTTATTTCGTCCTTTCAAACGTATTTGGCCATGATCGTGTATTTTGCATTTCGGCCTGGACTTTTTTCTCATTTGTATAAGAGATCAGTTTTAATTTTTCCGTTTTTAGTCATTTCTCTTTTCGGGATAAAAATAGCACAAACGGGGTATTTTGTCGCGGATAGTATTATTCTAATAATCAACTTATGGTTGTTATTTCAGTCTTTACTTTTACAAAATGATTTTTATGATAAGCTAGAAGATAAAGGGAGAAAGTATCAACCAAGCAAAGATGACATGACTTTTTACGTTGCACTTTCTTCTCTTCTAATCTTGATTAGCATGGCTCATGGAAAAGTGTATGCCATGCCAATGCTGCTCATTTTATTGATTGGTTTTTTATACAGTCATCCTTTTTATCGGGGGAAGCGCTATTTCCCGACAAACTTAAAAATGGAAGCGGTTTGGGGATCCATGTCTTTTGTGAGTGGTACCACAATCGTCGCGCCAACAAAAGTCATTCCTGATGTTGTGGTTATTTTTTTCCTCGTATTTGGAGGCTGGTCGTTATTTGCCATTGTAAAAGATATGAAAGATATCCTTACCGATTTTTATGCGGGAAATCGTACTGTTTTTGTATTAGCTTATCAAAAAAAGAAAAGTGTAAAAAAGGTGTATCGTCTTCTATGGACTTTTCTAATCATAGCATGTCTAGTTCCTATTGTCTTTTTTCTGTGGCAGCACAGTTACTTGGCCGCTATTTTGCTTTTATTGATAACTGTGATTTTACTAGCTATTTCTCGGAAAAAAATGAATACAATGCGCTATACTTATTTTTTAATGACCATTAGTTTGTATTTAGCCGTCGTTGCGTGGTTTTATTAGGTGGAAGTACCCAAAAAAATATAAAGCAAATTGACGGCTTGTTCCGATAATATATTTAGATTATGTCTCAATCAAATAGGTGGAAGAATACAATGTGGGAAAGAGGAAAGCATGCCTGAAACAAATATGGATTTAGACCAAGCGGCTGGTTTACGCCGCATGATGATGAAAAATGAAAATAAACCATCCGGAAGACTGGCCACTTCATCTTGGACAGGAACAAAAGTAATTACGGTAACAAGTGGAAAAGGGGGAGTAGGGAAGTCCACGGTCTCTGTAAATTTAGCCATGGCTCTTTCTGAAATGGGAAAAAAAGTCTTACTGTTTGATGCTGATTTAGGTTTAGCAAATATCAATGTTCTTTTAGGGGTTGTGCCAAAATACAATTTGTATCATGTAATTAAAAAGAATAAAACACTGAAAGATATTATTATCCATACGCCGGCTGGCGTCGATATTGTAGCCGGAGCTTCGGGATATTCCATTTTAGCAGATTTACCCGAGGAAGATCGACGAGAGGTTATTAAAGCTTTTGATAGTTTAAAAGGCTATGATGTTATGATTATTGACACAGGAGCTGGGGTTGGCCAAAATGTAACAGCATTTACTCTTCCAGCCGATGAAGTAGTGGTAGTAACCACACCGGAGCCAACATCCATCACGGATGCTTATGGCATTATAAAGTCCATTGTGCTATTAGCGCCGGATAAAGATATTAAGCTACTTGTAAATCGTGCAGGTTCGGCCATTGAAGGGAAAAGAGTTATAGAGAGAATTGCGAATATCTCGAATCAGTTTTTAAATGTAAAAGTAGAAGGATTAGGCTTTATTTTTGATGATGAATTTGTGATTCGTTCTGTACGACAACAAAAGCCTTTTTACCTTGCATATCCAAAAAGCAAAGCTAGTGGATGTGTTCGTGTGGTGGCAGGCAGACTTGCGGGCACAGAAGTTCCTCTAAACCAATCAGCGGGGGGCGGATTAGGGTCTTTCTTTAAGAAGTTATTTTCAAAACCTGTAAACGAAGCCGAATAATATGTTCGGTTTGCCTGGGAGTGAAAACTTATGGAAATTTTCTTTTTTTCTAGCAGGTCTCGGGTACTTACTTTCCTTTTTAGTAACGCTAATCGCTGGAGCAGGGGTGTTTGCTGTCATTATTCGGCCAATTTTATCCGCTCTTTTTATGGGTGGAGTTGGAGCGGGAATTTATCTTCTTTTACAAAAAATAGAGCCTGAATTTTTAGAAGAGTTCGAATCCATGCCTGAATCTAGTGGGGATGAATTAGAAGTAGATTTAGATGAAGATTCTGAACCTTTAGAAGAAGGAGAGACACAAGAAAACATTGATACAGACTTCCCTGCATCAGAAGAGCCACTTCCTAGCACAAAAATTAAGCCAAACCAAACGCCAAAAGAAGACGAAATTGTAGTGGAAGGGGTTGCCATTAAAAACGATCCGCAAGTTATGGCCGATGCCATCCAACATGTAATGAGTCAGGATGAATAAGACTTGACGCACCGTCAAAATAAATACCTTTTCCTGCATGGCTCAAAAAAAGGCCAATGGAACAAGAACGTCTCGTGAGAAAGTAAAAAAATCAGCATCTCAATCAGGGGAAGCCAAGCAAGCAAAGAAAAGAGGTTTAACTCTTCGGGTGGAGAAGTTAAAGAAGAAATATAAAAAACGATATGTTGTGAATGGGGTTTCTTTTAAAATTACACAGGGGGAAGTAGTTGGCCTTTTAGGTCCAAATGGCGCAGGTAAAACCACTTCTTTTTATATGACAGTGGGGCTTGTTCGTCCGACGGAAGGAAAAATTTTTTTAGGGGGAAAAGATATTAGTGATATGCCAATGTACAAGCGAGCTAGAAGTGGCATTGGCTATTTACCACAGGAGGCTTCTATTTTTCGTAAGCTTACGGTTCGACAAAATATAGAGGCTATTTTAGAAATTCGGGGACTATCCCGAGAAAAAATTCGCGAAAGAACAGACGAGTTACTTGAAGATTTAGAAATTGCGCATGTACAAAAGCAGCTTGGCATTACTCTTTCTGGAGGGGAAAGACGGAGGGCAGAAATTGCCCGTGTATTAGCAGGGGAGCCAAAATTTGTTTTATTAGATGAGCCGTTTGCTGGAGTCGATCCTATTGCGGTAAAGGAAATTCAAAAAATTATAGAAAAGTTACAAGAGAAAAATTTAGGAATTTTAATTACCGATCATAATGTAAGAGAGACACTTTCTATTACACATCGAGCTTATATTATGTTTCAGGGGCGCGTATTAAGACATGGCTCAGCAGAGGACCTGATTAATGACCCTAAAGCACGAGAAATTTATTTAGGCGACGATTTTAAAATGTAAAATGGCATTAAAGCAAAATTTACGTCCACGCCAAAAGTTAAGAACAGCAGTTGGTTTACGTCAGTCTTTAAAATATTTAAGCTTAAACCAAGTGGAGCTAGAATCTCATATTAAAGAGTTATTAGCGGAAAATCCGTTTTTAGAAGAAGAACAAAAAAGGACGAAAGACGAAGATTATGTAGGTAAAGCCGATTTTATTGAGGAAGCCTTACAATCAGGAATGAGCTTGCAGGAGCATTTAAATCGGCAAATTCACGAAATTTCTGCCCCGAAGCAAATTAAAGAATTTTTATACTTGTTAGTCAGTTCCCTTGATGAGAGGGGATTTACACGGATTCACCACGCAGAATTATTTCGCTATAGCCGATTATCTAGCAAATACCGCGAGCAAGCCATTGAGTATGCTCGTAAGCTCGACCCTATTGGAGTGGGAGCAGAGAGCATGTGGCAGAGTTTAGCATGGCAGGCAAAAGAGAAATTCCCCGAAGAGCCACTTCTCGAGGATATTATTTATTTGCTTGCGAAAAGAGAAAATACGGACATGGCTAAAAAAGATTTATTAGTAGAAGAAATTGCTTCTCTTTTTTGGCTTAACAAAGAAAAAGCACAGGATTTACTCGAAAAAATTAGTATGTTAGACCCTTTTCCTGCTCGAGAGTATATTCATGAAAAGTCTAATTATGTTTACCCCGAAATTGTCTATAAGGAAGAAAATGGAAGTATAGAGATATTTATCCAGCAAGACATTCTGCCAGGGTTACGAGTCAATCGAGATTTATTTGAAAAAACACCAAAAAATCAAAACTCAAAATTATGGAATGATAAATATAAAGAAGCAGTGGAGTTTTTAAACAGTTTGCAGTTTCGAAAACAAAGTATTCAAAAAGTTGCTCATATCTTATTAAAGAAACAAGCAGACTTTTTCCAAAAAGGCCCGAATTATGTAAGACCATTAAACTTAAAAGAAGTGGCGGAAGAAATTGGTGTTCATGTTTCTACTGTATCTCGTATTATTAGCCATAAGTATTTTGAAAGTAAGTGGGGTATTTTCCCTTTAAAATTCTTATTTCCTTACGGGATTGAAACCGAAGAAGGTAATTCGATCCCGATTGAGGAATTGAAATTAAGAATCATTCGTGTAATATCCGAAGAGCCAAGAGAAAAACCATATTCCGATCAAAAAATTGCAGACCTTTTAAATAAAGAAGGTTTAAAGATAAAAAGGCGAACCATTACCAAATATCGCATGCAGTTAAATATCCCCTCTACAAGAGAGAGAAAAATCAGCGCATCTCGGCATTAACGCGTAAGTGCTTAATTATTCTCTATAATTTAGGAGGGGGACGGTCCGACCCCCGATCGGGTGAGCTAAAAAATACTAGAATCTCCATAAGCTAGAATGCTTATTACTATTCCATGTTACTC
>RFJE01000151.1 GCA_003695005.1 Candidatus Hydrogenedentota bacterium
TCTTTGGAGGAATGTCAAACACTTGACCTGGATAAATTAAATCTGGATTTTTAATTTTATGTTTATTGGCTTTATAGATTCTAGGCCATAGACGGGGATCCCCGTAAATAAATTTGTATCCGGCAATTCGCCATAAACAATCTCTTCTTTTAGGTATATACCGCACTGTATATTTCTTCCAACCTTTTCGAACAGTTGTAGTTTCTTGTTTCTTCTTGTTTCCTTTTGCCTTCTCTTGTTTTTCTTTTTCAAGTTCAGCGGATCTTTGCTTTGCTTCCGCTAATAAAACTTGCAAACTTGGAATTTGGTCTTCTACGACTTTAGCTAATCGAATAGCTTCTTCGGAAGAGGCTATCGAATCTTCGTAAGCTTTATCATTTTTTGCCTTCTCCGCATTTTTAAGAGCATCTTCTGCTGCGCTTTGGCTATCTTGTAATGTGCTTAATAATTCTTGTGCTTGTGGTTTTTCTTTTAGAGCTTCTTGAAGCGCTGGATCTTCCATTTGCTTTTTAAGATCATCTAAACTCGTTTTCGAAGAGTTAACTGCTGCTTGTGCTTCCTGGTATTTCTTCTCTGCTTTTTGCTCCATTGCTTTTTGTAAGGCCTCGTCTGCTTTTGTTTCTGCATTTTGGATGTTGACTACGGCTAGTTTATATTTGAGTGAGTTAATATTTTGCTCTGCCGAGGCAATATCTTGTTTTGCTTGCGATAGTTCCGCCGAAGCGCTTTCGGTCGCTCCTGCTTCTTCTGCTTTACGAATTTTATCTTGAACCATTGCAATCCTTTGCTTTAAACTAGCTTCTTGGGCTTTAGAAGTATCGATTGCTTTTTGAGCATATCGCTCGCTTTCTTCGTATGCGCGAGCAGCTTTTATAAAATCACCTGCTTTTTCTGCTTCTTCACCTTTTTGCTTTTCGTTTAATGCATTTTGATAGTCCTCACTAGCAAATTCTTCTGCATTTAAATCAGCAGCCTTAGTAATGGCATCTTCGGCTTTTTCTTTCTTTTTAGCTGCATAAGTAGGGGCAGCTTGTTGAAACGCTTCTTCTGCTAATTTTTTGGCTTCGTCTGCTTTCTTTGCTGCTTCTTCCATCTCTCCTTCGGAAACCTGGTTGTGGCTAGCAAAAAGGGCTTTTACCGCCGCATCGTATTTCTCTTTTGCATATTCTTTTGCATTGACCATTTCTGCTTTGGCAATAGCATCCTTTGCATTCGCCATTTTTTCTACTGGTATTGGGTCCCCACAATAAGCTACTGTAAAAAGAATGGCTACAAGTGCTGTCTTAACATACAAACTTCTTTTTGTTACATTATTTTTTATGTTACCTTGTTTTTTCATGGATCCTCTCCTAAACGATTGATTGATGCAAAATTTCCCTGTGCGCGGATAGTTATCCGCGCCGTTACAGGTTGACAAGAGAATTTACTGAAACTTAGAAACTGCTTCGTCTTCCGAATCGTAAATTTCAAAAAAAGAAGTAAGCTTTGTTAGCTCAAATACTTTTTTAACCGAGGCAAATACATTAATAATTTTTAAGCCGCCCTGGTATTTTTTGAGATTCGAAAGACTGGAAATTAATGCACCAATCCCGGATGAATCAATGTAAGACACTTTCTCTAAGTTAATGATGATGTTATATTTTTGCTCATCAATTAACTTTTGAATCGTGTCTTTAATTTCCGGTGCATTGTATAAATCAATCTCTCCTTCGATATCTAATATAACGACTCCGTCGCGTTCTCTTTGGTTTATTTCCATAGACTTTCTCCCTGTCGTTTTTTCGGGGCAAGCCCCCTACCGTATTGCATACAGCAAATCTAAATAACAGTATCGCGAAGCGGTTGCTTTCGTCAACTAAAAAAAGGTTTTTTTGGATAATATAAAAAAATTATCCTCATAAGCGTCTGTGTGCTAGCTAGCGCACAGCAATTCTCGGTGAAACATAGATTTTTTATTTTAGTCTTTAGAAATCGTTAGGTAGGAGAGCAGATGTGTTAAAAAAACAGGGCAAAAGTCAGTAATTTTCTTGGTTTTAGGAGTCTGTGCACCAACTGTAGCAGGTTTCGGACAAAAAGCCATATTTTTTGCAATAATGCCTGACAACCAATAAATTTTTCTATGGATAATGTATTCAAAAAGTATTTTTACGGATTTTTGCTTAATGACTAGTTAATAATGCCCGAATTTCCCCATACTGGATGCAATAGAGGCTCTCATTTTATCTCAATTTCTACTTTTTCTTTGCTGTGAAGATAAAATCGGCGTAAGTGTCTCCGCGTTTTTCATATACTAAAGGTAAGTTCTATTTCTTCCGAACGTTCTTTGTGTTTTTCCTTAGCTTCTGAGGTTTTCATTTTGCGGATCATTTCATGACAAAGTTCATGATCTTCACTGACCACTAATTCCTTTCGACCACGCCTTTCTTCATCTTTTGTCGTAAAACAAACTTTCTACTCATAAAACGACAATTCATATCCGTAACATTTACTTGCTTCCCACCTCCTTTGCTTTCTTCTCGCTATTAATCTCCCTTTTGCGTTTTTGCTCAGAATAAAATTTCTTAAATTCCTCCTCTAACTTTTCAATGTCTAAATCTAAATCTTCACTTTCTTTATCACCGAAACAATCATCCTCTTCTCTATCCTCTTAATCCTCTTAGATAATCGCGATTTGCGAATGCCACAATAATCACGCTCTAGTTGGCGCATGGGTTCTTACCCTGGACACGGAAGCTTAACTACTGGTTGTGATGTAAGCTCTGTAATCTCCGGCATAACAATGATGAAATATGGTAGTAATGGTTACCCATAAAAGATCATTTATGCGTGACTTAAAGCGTCTCTTAAAAGCGGATATTGAAATGTAAAGCCCGCTTTACACAATTTCTCGCAAGAGACGCGGCTTCCTTCTAAAAGCATTTGTGACATTTCACCAAAGGCCGTTTTTAAGACAAAGCTCGGCACAGCAGGAAGCCAGCTTTTGCGACCGAAGGTTTCCAACAAGGTATTGGTAAATTCTTTGTTCGTAATATGCTGTGGCGCGGTAAGGTTGTAAATGCCTTCGGTATTCTTTTCTAAAGCCCATGCAAAAGCGCGCGCGGCGTCTTCTATATGTACCCACGGCATGTATTGCTCGCCGGAACCTAAGGGGCTTAAAAGGGAAAATTTTGCCGGCAGATAAAGTTTTTGCAAAATACCGGAATGCCGATCCACAACAACCCCCAAACGAAAAATCGTAACTCGAGAAGCAACATCCTCGGCCTGAAAGGCCAAAGCGGCTTGTTCCCACTCATGGCAAAGTTTTGCTAAAAAATCGTCCGAGGGTGGGTCGTCTTCGGTGAAAATGTGATCGGTTGTTCGAGCGCCATAGTAGCCCGTGGCCGATGCCGAGACAAAGGAATCTAGCTTATGATTTTTTTGCTTTAAGCTGTTCAACAGAAGTTTGGCGCTGTCTACGCGACTTGATGTTAGTTCTTTTTTGCGCGAGGCCGTCCATCTTTTGTCGGCCACAGAAGCCCCCGCTAAATGCACAATGCCAGAGACACCTTCTAGAGCGCGTAAGTCGAGTTCCTCCTTTTGGGTATGCCAATAAAACGTGTTTTCACTATCAGGGTTTCGACTTAAGAATCGAATTTGATAATTTTGGCGTAGTTTTTTCGCGAGATTTGGCGCGAGCGCTCCATGTTTGCCTGTAATGAGAATTTTTTTCATGATGTTCGTAGACGTTTACCATGGGTCAAAATCGATGATCGTTTCATAGTTATCTCCCTCTTCATCGCGTAAATTGCTAATCCCCTGAAAGCTCAATAAGCGCCTTTTTTCTTTATCGTAATATAAAGAAAATCCTTTTACAAACAGTCTGTAGAATATGTTGTTTAAGTCGAGCGTATATTGTACGGCACTTCGCCCGTTATACCTCGTATCTTTGACTTTATACAGGCGAAATTCCAAAAGCGTCAAGCGCGAAGGAACAGCAAAAAAGACGCGCATCTTTTTTCCGGTTTGCAGTTCCTTCCACTTTAGTCTGATGAACCGATCAAAACCAGCGTCTAGAACAAGGGGAGTTTTGATTCTTAAGATATCAGACTCTAACTTTGCGGATTTGTCGCGTCGAAAGTATAATTTTACTTTGCCAGGAGGAAGCAGGGTTGCCCCTTCCATATAGCCCGTGCGAAGATCTTCTGTGACAAAATCAGGGGCTGTTTGGCTTTTTGAGTAATCCACCCTTTTCTTTACAATCACCTTGCCTTTCGGGTCGGTGTACGTTACCTGCGAAGCGATGTGCTTGCCGTTTTGCCAGATTTCTCTATGGTTTTCATAATAATAAATTTTCTTTCTATCTTTAGAGTAAGCTGTTGCCCGGTAAACGATTTTATCTTTAGCGTAAAGCGTTGCGGTCGTGAGCAGAAAAAAAGATAACGTCCCGCACAAACTCTTATGCATGCGCGATACCATGAAAATCCTCTAACTTTCTGTTTTCGGGCCGCGAAAGCACAATCTGCACGTCATTAATGTAGCGCGAGGCAAACCCAACCTCGCAGAAAACAAGGTAAAAAAGCCATTTGCGAATAAAGGCTTCGCTGAATCCCATCGCTTTGACTTCGTCGAGGTTTGCCTTAAAATTGTGTCGCCATTCGCGTAAGGTGCGCGCGTAGCTTATACCCATACTCTCCACATCATAGACTTCTAACTTACCCACACGCAAAAGCGATTTTCGAAATTCATGCAGCGAAATCAACAAGGAACCGGGGAAAATATGCTTTTGTATCCAGTCCGTTCTACGTGTGTAGGGCTTAAAGCGACTGTCTGGGTACGTGATGCATTGTATAACGGCAATCCCATCTGGTTTTAAAGACCTGCTCAGAATTTTGCAGAAGTCGTCATAGTATTCGAGCCCGATGGCTTCTATCATTTCAATCGAAACAATTTTATCATACTGTCCTTGAACCTTGCGGTAATCTTTCAGTTCAATTTGGATTTTTGATTCTAAGTTTTTTTGTTTAATTAAATTCGAGGTATACGCAAATTGTTCTTTCGATATAGTAATCGTTGTTACTTTGCACCCATATTTTTCTGCGGCATACACCGCAAAACCACCCCATCCGGAACCAATCTCTAAGACATGATTTTGTTCTTGTAAATTGAGCTTTCGGCAAATTGTTTCATACTTATTGATTTGCGCCTCTTGCAAGGTTTCTTTTCCTGTAAGATATAACGCCGAAGAATAGGTCATGGTAGAATCGAGCATAAGCCGATAGAAGTCATTCGAGAGGTCATAGTGAAAGGCAATATTCTCTTTAGCCTTTTTAGGAGTATTTTTTCGCGTAAGATGCCAAAGGTAATTTGATATGCCCAGGATGTTTACCCACACAAACCGAGCGGTAGATTCCGCAAATCCAGGCGTGGAATCGGTGTTTTGCATAAACCAGTCGAGCACTGCATAGAGATCTTCAGAGTCCCATAAATTTTCAACGTAGGCTTCACCAAACCCCGTTGTTCCAAATAAGACGCATTTTTTAAAGAAAGCATAGTCATGGACATGCAACGTGGCTTTTTGTGTACTTTCTCGGTCTCCGAAAACAAAATGACTTCCGTTAGGAGTAATAATATCTAGACGCCCCCGCGAAGCCCTATTTAAGGCTTTATACAAAAGTTTTTCATAAAGAGTTTTGGGCTGTCCAGGCTCTTTGTCTCGAGCATAGAGTCTTACCTCGGACTTTTTCGCCTCAAGTTTCTTATTTTTTTGTTGTAGCATATCTTTTTCCTTTTTGTTGTTTTATTAGTACGTCCACCTCTGCTTTTTTATAGTAAGGTAACCGTTTCAAATATAATTTTAAGGCTTGTTTATGAATAAGATAAATAATTCGCCAGGTGATGAGGGGGTAGCGAAAAAATAAATACCAAATTTGCTTCGTGGAAATAGGTTTTTGCTTGCCTACCAGGCCTGCTTTTAATTCCACACCATTTTCGGATAAAGAATCGGTTCTTATGTTGAGACTGTCCGATGGCGCTTTTGCCTTGAAATGAAATTTGGCATCGTGCGAAATAAAAGGGGAGACATAAAAGTTTTTTGTCTCGACCGTCTCAAAGGTATCTTTCGTCTCTGTTGGACTGAGATAAACAAGCTTTTGTTCACCAAAAGTGTTGTTTACTTCCGCGAAGCAAGCGTAAGGCTTCTCGTTCTTGTCGTAGAAAAAATAAAAACTCACCGGGTTAAAAACATAGCCCATCACGCGAAGATGCGTCAGAATACAAATGCGCTGTGGTATCGGCAGGTTTAGGTCAGTGGCGATCTCATAGAGCTTTTGCTTCACCCTTAAAGGTCGAGGATCCCATAGGCCGTGGTCTTTCTCCCTAAAACTAAAAAGACCGAGCTTATTGTAAGAAATAAGAGAGCTTCTTGATTGCATGATTTCATCCAGGTCTAGATGCCAAAGAAAAATGCGATAAGAAAAATAGTTCTTAACCTTAAAATCCCGAGCATGCCAAACACGACCTTCATATACACAACTTTTTACCCATTTCTTGGTGTTCATACCAGACTCCGACACAATTCTACCGCGGACAAATAGCCATCTTCATGAAACCCATAGCGAAAATAAGCTCCCGTAAAGTAGACAGGCCCTTCGAGGTTGAGTTTTCGTAAACTAGGTTGCATTTCAATGGCCCGCGTATCAAAAAGGGGATGCTCATACACGATCGTTTTGTGGATTTTCTCGGCAGCAACAGGCAGAAATTCATTGATCGATACAAAGTAGTTGTTGTCAGACTTTATATTCTGCAGTTTGTTCATCCAGTAAACCGTAGAGGATTTGTCTTGTCGGGTACGATAGTTCCATGATGACCAAATACGACGAAGAGGTGGCATTACGCTTTCATCAGAATGAAGAGTGGCGATGTTTCGTGTATAGCGAAAAGCCGATAGCACTTTTCGTTCATCGTTTGTTGGATTCTCGAGAATTCTAAGAGCGTCGGGCGCATGCGCAGCAACAATTACTTTATCAAAAACCTCATAAGCATTACCTGTAAATACTTTTACTTTTCTGCCATCCGTGGTTATTTTTGTAACGGGGAGATTTGTAAAGACATCAGGATGTTGCGCCTCTTTTATTTTCTCGCGAATTTTATTCATATAAACGCGTGATCCCCCCGTGACGGTATACCATGTATGCTGCGTTGTCATTCCTAAGAAACCATGATTGTGAAAAAATCGAATCAATGTAATTGCGGGGAACTTAAGCATATCTTCTGCGGGCGTAGACCATACCGCAGATGCCATCGGCACAAGAAAGTTCATGACGAAGGCTTCGCTAAAATTTTGCTGGCGTATATACTCTTCGAGGGTGACCTTTGGCGATAGGTTTCTCAGATGCTCGGGAGCAGATTCGTTAAAGCGGTTGATTTCGAGTAAGAATCGATAGTACTTTGGCCGGAATATGTTTTTTCTCTGTGCAAAGAGTCCATTTAAATTGGAGCCATTGTATTGAAGTCCTGTGACCAGGTTATGGAAGGAAAAAGACATGTTGCTTTTTTCATAAGGAACCCCGAGCTCGTCGAAGAGTTGCAGCAAATTTGGATATGTAACCTTGTTAAAGACAATAAAGCCGGTATCTACGGGGAGCGTGTGCGCACCTTCGCGTACTTCTACCGTGTTGGTATGCCCCCCTACATAGGATTCTTTTTCATATACTTTAAGGTCATAGTCATGCCGCAAGAGATAAGCTGAGCCCATCCCCGATATGCCGCTTCCTACAATGGCTAATGTTTCTTTCATGTTACTTTTTTTCCTTTTCTCTCAATGCTTCTCGTCGACGAAGTTTTCGATAGCCGCAGCCCCCGAACAGAACCTTCGTCGTGGCACGCGCCGAGCGTAAGTCATTTCTTATTTTGGTTATTGCTTTTGTTGTTTGCGGCATCACTATCGAGAGATGCACACTCTTATACGGAGTTTTACGCACTTCGTCGAGAAGATGGGCACGCTCCACCATACCGATATAGCGGGTAGAAATAGCGTAGCTTTTCAAAACCAGATTATGCATAAAGGCGCCTAGTTCATGCTCATCTTCGGGGAAGCTGGCCACTAAGACCGCCGGCATTTTTTCAGAGGCGATTTGGTATTGTCCGAGGTAGCCTAAAAACCAGCGCGAAAATGAGTGCTCATCCGTAATCGATAACAGGCCTTCTTCCCAAGCGTTACCAA
>RFJE01000152.1 GCA_003695005.1 Candidatus Hydrogenedentota bacterium
AGAAAAAAGAGATTTTAAGTAGCTTATGAATTTTGAAAAGTTTGATGCTATCTTACAAGAGAAGAAAAACTACGGGCAGATAAAAAACGCCGATGTAGTCGTAGAGTATCAAAATGATGCTTGTGGGGATGACTATGTTTTAAGCTTAAAGCTAAAGAATGGTGTTGTCGAAGAAGCAAAATATACAACCAATGGCTGTAGTTTCTCTATCTTATCATTAGAAATTTTATGTGATTTATTAAAGGATAAGCCCATTGATCAATTAGAAGATTATATTACGAAAGACAAGTTTGAAGAGGTTGTAGAAGGTTATCCCCCTCGACGCATTAACTATATTGATACAGCTTTAGAAGTAATGAAGCAAGCTCAACGCTTAGCCAAAGAAAAAGGGGCAGCATAAAAACAAAGAAATCTGTAATTAAAAAACTTTATTGTAAAATTCTTTGCCTGCCATGAAGCCAATAATTTCGCCATCTTTTTCTACAAAGTGTATCGTGGTTTTCTTTTTCTGTTCTACAATAAAGGAGGTTAAATCTAGACGCTTTAAGAACGTAGAAATATCACTTTCTAAAACAAGCTTTTTTTGTCTTAAAGAAATTTTGGTTTGAGCATGAGAATCTCCAGCTCTATATAAGCCAACAAATTTATTTAAAGGCAATGTCTTATTGAGAGTGTAAATTCTTAAATTGTGTAAATAACTTTTTGCCAACCCTACCATTTTCCAGCGATACTCTAATAAACTTTTGCTTTGATAATTTGGGGGATTTGCCCACAGTAAAAGCATTCCCTTTTCCTGTGGAAATAGATGAATTAAAGAAAAAGTGCCAAACCAATTACCTGCATGGTATAGGCTTGTGACAACCCCATTTTCTTGCTGGACATGCCAACCGAGACCATATTCATCTTCTTCGTCAATCCCATCATTTAATGCGGTAAGCCAAATTTTACGAATCAGTTGTTCGGAAATAAAAGGTTTGCCATGAAGCCTTCCTCTGTGCAAGATGAGTTTTCCGAATTTTGCTAAATCTCGTAAGGAAGTAATAATACCGCCGGCACCATTAGACCCTCGTGTTTGTGTATCTTGCATGCCTAATGGGTCTAACAAACTTTCTTTCAAGTACTCGGAATATGTTTTCCCGGATACTTTTTCAATGATAGCTTTTAAAATATAATAATTATAGTTTGAATAAAAATATCTTTCACCGGCTACAGCAATTTGTTCGGGTATGAAAAGAGAGCCACCCTTGTATTTTACCATCTTCATGTATGAGGATCGATAAGGAATCCCGCTACGATGACGCAATAGATCTAAAATGGTAATTTTTCTAGACTGGAATCCTTTACTTTCCCATGTTGCAGGAAGAACGGAGTCTAATGGTGTTTCCAGAGATAATTTTTTTTGATCGATTAAGAACAATATACCCATGGCTGTAATGCTTTTTGTAATGGAGGCAATGGAGAACTTTCTTGATAGTTGTTCTTCCGAAGAAGAAAAGGTGTCCCCTTCTTGGGAATAAAGTAAATATAAACTTTGTGGAATTTGTGGGGTAGCACTATAGCGGTTTTTCACATATTCTAATTGCTTACTATAATAAGAAGCTAACATCATTTTATAGCTATCCGTTTGCGCTAAAATAGAAGTAACAAGGAAAAAGAAGATAGTAATGAAAAACCTATAATTCTTTCGAGACCCCACTTGTATACCTTTGTAGAAATATCGTTATTTTAAGTTAGGGTGTCAAGAAAAAATTTGTAGTTATGCAAGGGTTGCCGCCAGCGATTCTCGGCGTTTCGCCGAGAATTGCTGGGTTGCCGCACAAGCCCTAAAGTCTAGCTATTTGCTTTGACGACAATATAAACGATGAAGTTACCCGTAATAATTTCGGTTTTTCTTTTGTTTTGTTTAAGTAATTTTTTTGTATATGCTGGTTCGGCGGATTATATTCGGTATAAAGTACGAAGAGGGGATGCTCTTGAAAAAATTGCTAGAAAATTTGGTGTTAGTGTGCAGCAGCTAAAAAGATGGAATCGTCTTCGGCGTGATGATAGGATTTTTGTTGGTCAGCGATTAAAAATTTTTATTCGAGAAAGGCAAGTTTTTTCACCACCGCCAAAATTTCGCAAACCCGCTCGTTACTTTCGAGTGGTAAGAAATTTTGATAAATATGGAGATATTCGCCACTATGGCTGGCTTGGCATTACCGATAAATCCGGATATGTATTTGCTGCTGCCAATGGTAAGGTTGTAAAAATAGGGTATAGGCCAAGTCGGGGCACGTATATTTTAGTTGACCACTCTAATGGTTGGTTGACGATGTATTCACATTTAAAAAAAGTGCTTGTAAAAAAGGGGGAATATATTCGAAAGTCACAAAAAATTGCAATTTCGGAAAATCGTAAGTTGTTTTTTTTAATATCACGAAATGGAGTGCCGCTAGATCCGGCAAGATTTTTATAGGAGAAATTATGGAATGGGAAGTAACAAATGGTATTTTAGTCACACCTGATCAAATTATTGCGCCCGGGGCTATCCGGATACAAGATGATAAAATTGCGCAAATCGGGAAAAAAATAACGGGCGAATTGCATGGACCTCAAATTGACTTAAATGGGCTAATGGTTTTTCCGGGGATTATTAACTGTCATGACCATTTATTAGGTACGTACTTGCCAAGAGTAGGGGACAGGCGACCTTATTTAAATTGGCTGATGTGGGACAATGACTTAAAAGCTTCGCCAGTATATGCGGAAAGGCAGCAAATTGAATCAGCCGACCTTTACCAAATGGGCGGTTATCGTCATTTAATTGCTGGTGTTACGAGTGTGCAGGATCATATTCCGCATTTTGTACAGGATATGTTTAAAGACCAAGTTCCGATTCGCGTCATTGACAAATATGCTGTGGCGCATAGTGCTACTTCTTTTGCCTTAAAATGGGGCGGAAGCATTGAAGAAGAACATTCTCTTGCTGTAGAAAAAGACATCCCTTTTATTACTCATTGCAGCGAGGGATATGATAAGGAAACAGTGGAGTCGGTCAATTATTTAAATGAGCGAGGTGCTATTGATAACCATACTGTTTTAATTCATGGAATTGCCTTTTCAGATGATGATATTGCGCTCTTAAAAGAAAGGAAGTCGCACGTTGTTTGGTGTCCTGTATCCAACTTATACATGTTTGAAGATACAGCCCCGATAGGAAAGTTATTGCAAGCCGGAGTTAATGTCACGCTCGGGACGGATTCACCCATGTCTGGTTCAGTGAATATTTTTGAAGAGATGCAAGTAGCTAAAAGTTATTATCTAGACACATATGGTGAAGTTTTACCAGATAAAGTCATTTTGCAAATGCTAACTACGAATGCGGCCAAGGCTATGTTTTTACCCGATCGAGGAAAACTAGCGGCCGGCAATTTAGCCGATTTTATTGTGATACACGGGGATAGTTCCGATCCTTATTCGGCATTTACGAGCATGGATTACGGTAACATCATGCTTGTGGTCATTGGTGGAAAACCACGATACGGAGATGAGTTGTTTATTCCGCTATTTGAAGCCATGCAGATTCCTGTCCAAAAAATTAAAGTAGCGGGGCATAAAAAAGTTGTTGACGGGGATATTTTAGGCTTATTAGATAGGGTAAGAAAAGCTGTCGGGTTTCATAAAGAGTTAGCCTTTTTACCCGTAGAGCCCTGGGATTAGAGATGGCAGCACCAAAAGCAAGACGATATAAAGCAGGATCGATTATTTATTTTGAGGGGGATAAATCCAATGGCGAAGTTTATGTCTTGCAAAGCGGTCGAGTTATATTAACTGGTACTTCTTTAGATCAGCAGGAAGAAACGAAAGAAAATGTAAGGCAAGGTGAATTTTTCGGAGTCAAAAGTGCAATTGGTCATTATCCGAGAGAAGAGACAGCCCAAGTGGTAGCAGATAGTTTAATTTTAGTGTTTGATGTAAAGTCATTTGAAGCTCTGTGTCTTAAAAATCCTCGCATTGTTTTGCAAATGTTGAAGGTTTTTTCTTCGCAATTACGAAAAGTCCACAAAGAAGTTCGGCGTGTGTTAGGGGAAGTGGGTCAAGCGGAATCTTCGGTGGAGCTTTTAAAAGTTGCGGAGTATTATTACAAGTCGGGAAATCAGGATCATGCGCTTTATGCTTATGAGGCTTATTTAAAATATTATGCCAATACGCCTCTTGCAGCACGAGCAAAAAAAATGATAGAAAACTTGCAAAAAGGGAAACCATATCCATTAGACATGCCAAGTTTAGACGAGGAATTACAAACATTATCTCAAAAAACCGAGTCCCCACCTCCGGAATTATTGCAGTCTACGGGGTCTGTGCCGGATATTCCAGATTTAGACGACTTTTCGGACCCGATGGATAGTTCTGATGGTAGTGCAGGTGATAATAGTGTTAGCTCTCTTTATTATGCCGGAGTAACTGCTTTTTCACAAGGGAATTACGAAGAGGCATTAGCAAAATTCACCGAAGTTACCAACCAGCATCAATTTTCCGGGCCCGAAGAAGCAAAATTTTACGAGAATGCTTTTTATGAAATGGGCCGTTGTTATTTAAAACTTGGTCAGGAAAACAAAGCAATGGAAACGTTTAGCCAGTTTATTAAGCGTTTTCCACGAAATGACTACTACAAAAAAGCGTTGATTGCTATTGCCGAAATTTTTGAAAAAAAGAAAAATACAGCACAAGCGGTACAAATTTATAAAAAAGTGGCAGCTACCCCGCCAAAAGATAGCGACAGCGCAAAAGCCAGTAGTAAATTAAAGAGGCTATCCGCATGATGACAGGACTATTTGAAAAATTCGGCAAAGAATTTCAACCAAACCAAATTATTTTTTGTGAATTTGAGCCCGGGAATGACTTTTATTTAATCCAGAGTGGCCGTGTTAAAATTAGTAAAATTGTGAAAGATAAAGAAAAGACAATGGACATATTAGGTCCCGGAGATATTTTTGGAGAAATGGCCATTTTAGAAGAACAGCCAAGAAGTGCTTCTGCCATTGCTGTTGACCATGTCTCCGTCCTGCATTTTAACCGAGAAAACTTTGTAACTTTAATGACGGCTCAACCCCAGCTTGCTTATAAATTATTAGTGGTTTTTACAAAAAGAATTTATGATGCTAAGCGCCGTCTTATGATTCTTTTATTAGATGATGCACAAGCAAAAGTCGCAGACGTTTTTTTAATGCTTACCGAAAAAGAGCCAAATCATGAACAATTAAAAGAAGCAGTTTTAAACATTACTGTAGATGATGTAGCTCATTGGGCAGGAGAACCGGTGGAAAATGTACAAGATGTTATTAACCATTGGGTTAAAGTGGGCAAATTAGAGTTATATCCGGATAAAATTGTCATTTTAAACTTAAACGATTTTAGGCGGCTAGTGAATACAAAACGAAAAGGGCAAAGACAACTTTAATGTTTAAGGGAATCCATAAAAGTGCCGATAAGAAATTGAGGTGTTACCATGAGAAATAAAATTATTCTTATCGCAGTTAGCATTATTTTCCTTTTTACTGCACAATCTTTTAGCCAATCGAACCAACAAACCAAGGAAAAACAAACAAAGGGTAATAAGCTAAAGTACACCGTTGCAGGTTTAAAAAAGGACGATCGTTTTAAAGTTGGGAATTTTAGTTTTTCTAGGCGATATGCAAACGATGGAACAGGTGAGTACTTAGAAGTTTTTTTTGATATGAAAAATTATACCGACGAAGCCATTCCATTAGAAGTGGTGGTTATCGGTGTTTGGGAAGAAGATCGAGTAGACGAGAAGCGCCGCAAAATGATTCCGTATCCAAAATGGCGAACTCGTGATTTCGACAAAGAAGTTTTTGATATTAAGTATGCCGATTCCATCCCCCCCATAGATAAAACTAAAATCAATCCAAATTTAAAAAAGCGAGAATATCCGCAAATGATGGATTACGTAAATTATATTTCCAAAACACCAAATATCGGTATTAAATTTACTTTACCCGGTTTAGAAAAAGCAAAAATCGTTTCTATTATTGGTGATAACTATGAAATTCATGGTAAAAATTTAGAAGCCATGTTTGTAGGGAGATTGTACACTAAATTTTCACTAAAGTACTACTA
>RFJE01000153.1 GCA_003695005.1 Candidatus Hydrogenedentota bacterium
GAATGAGAAACTTCAAAATAAATTCGCTGAACTAAATGGCTGACCCGAAGCAGGCCAGCCACATTTTTTTGGCTTACTTCATTTGCACTAGGTTGTATTTTATGGTCGCCATGAAGAGAAGACGTAATCTTTTTCTTTTTGCGAGGCATGGCATGCAAAACATTGGGCTTTGGCATCGGTTACAATTTGTTGGGATTTATCACCACCTTTGTACGCACCAAATTCCCAATTCCCAGTGTCAGGATGATTGGAAGTCTTTTTCATATAGGCAAGCACTTTTCGTTTTCCTTCTGCTGTGGCTTCTTCATTGCTTTGAACTTCCAGTAAGTCAAAGACAAACATCGCGCCTTCGGGATAAGTTTGGTTTGCCTTTAATGCTTTGTACGCGAGCTCATTGGCATAAATGTGGTGAATCCCGCCGAAAGAATTATAAAGCGGGTGCTTGCTTTTAAGCTCTAATGTTTTTACATGCCACCATTGCCGATAAGTATTAAAGTCCTGATTTTGCTTTTGGCAAGCAACCAGTCCCATGATAAGCGCTCCTAGAATGTATTTTTTCATAGAAACCTCCTTTAAGTTATTTTGTTGGCATTGCCAACTAAATGCAGGATAAAATAGTTACATATTTAGTCAACTCTTTTGTGGGGAGATTTCCCCTTTTATTTAAATAATTGACCCCGGAGTCATTTTTTTGGCATAATACATTGATGAAAGGAATGCTCACAAAGTGGATTGTATTTTGGATTGGGATTTTTACGTGGTCTTTGGTTTCTTGTTATGGGGGAAAACCAACCCTTCCAGAAATGTCAAGAACAGATGAAAGTAGTCCAAGCGATACATTGCCGTATGATTTTGATCTTTCCAATATCCAGGCAAAAGTTTCAGGGGATACCGTTACCATTACCTGGAACAGTGCCATTGCTGCGGATTCTCGCGTTAGCTATGGCCATGTCTCTACCGATGACGGGGGAGTTTATCTTCCAGAAAAAACAACATCCCATACTGTGGTCATTGCGGGTTTAGAAGAAGGTCGCTATCGATACCAGGTAGAATCTCGAGCGGATAATTTAATTTCTGCTGTAGATGATTCTCTTGAATTTGAAATCCGCATTTACCCTCAAATTTCGTCGCAATGGGTCAGTGTAAACTCGGCAGGAAACATTGCCACTTTTACTTTTAATACGGATATTCCTGTTGTTAAGGCAGAGGTTCGTGTATTAGATTCGACTGTGAATCCAGTGGATTTTTATTCTAGCTCGGCTCTTGTGGTAGAAAAAACGTATGATATTGTTTCGAACCCAACGACAGCGCACACTTTACAGATGAGCATTCCTATTGCTGGTCTTTATCGCTACATCATTACTGTAGTGGATGATGAGGGGGATACGACAATTGCAGATAACAATGGCATCGGTTATCCGTTAACAGTTTCTAACACCTTGCCGGAAGGCGGGATTTATCGTCCGATTTTAATTGATACATCTTCTTTAGCAAGTGGATCCTCTGTAAATTATTCCGATTCTCGTGATACTTCCACAAGCTCATCAAGTGATATTGATTTTTATGACCCTGCTAGCCAAAATGAAAGTGGTCCTGAATTCATTTATAAGTTTACCATTGATTCCGAAGTAACCGTTACAACATTATCTATTACAGGGGATGCATATCCACCTGATAATGATATCCATTTATTAAGTTCTCTTACGATTGACTCAAACAAGCATGTTACTTTGTATAACAATAGCTCGGCTTTTCGAGCAGATAGTGCCATCTCGACTCCATTTAATTTACCTGCTGGAACATATTATGTAGTCGTTGATGCTTTTACTAGCGCTTCGAATGCAGGTGCTTATACTCTCAATCTAAATATGCAGCCTGCTAATTCAGGAACCACTTCTAATCCGATTGTCATTAATGTTCCAAATCCATTATCTTCCGAGCCTGCTGGGTTTTATTCCTATACCGATAGTCGTAATACAAACTATTCTTCCTTTGCGCCAAATGGAGAAATTGATTCATACAATGGGTATTCACAAGACGAATCTGGACCGGAATATATTTACCAATTCACCTTAAACGAAGAGGCTGTAGTAACAGCAACCCTATCCAACATGCCTTCGGGAACCGATATTGATATTCATTTACTGTCCGATTTAACCATAAGCTCTAAAGTAGCTCAAAATGTAATTGGTCGAAATGATAAATCTATTTCGTTTACTCTTTCTGCAGGAACGTATTATTTAGTGGCTGATAGTTATGTAACATCAGGGGGTACAAAAAAGCCAGGGCCTTATCAGCTAGATGTTACTTTCCAAAGTACCTCTTATACTCCACCGCCGGCTTCTCATGTAGTTCAAGGTTACTATACTTTTTTTAATGGCTATCGCGGAGATACGTATATTCAATGGGATAAACTTACACACTTTATTTACTTTTGCATGGAATTTAATTCGGATGGAAGTGTGGATACAACTCATGGGTGGCGTACGGACACCGCTGTGGATGATGCGTTAGCGAATGGAAAAATTGTGCTCTTAGATGCTTGTGTTTTTGGAGGAAGTAAGATAGCAACTCTTTTAGGATCAGCATCAAACAGACAAAGATTCATTGATAATTTAACTTCAGAAATGCAAGCACGCGGGGCTCATGGAGTAGATATTGATTTTGAAATTCCAAAAGCAAGTTCAAAAAGCGACTTTGTTGCCCTGTTTCAGGAGTTGCGTGCAAAATTAAATTCTTTAGGCAATGCACCGGATGGCAAACCCTATCGAATTCACATGGCATTAGTACCTATTGACTGGAGCGGAGCTTTTGATATGGCACAAATTACTCCCTATATTGACTATGCTATGATTATGTCTTATGGTATCCATGGGAAAAATTCTTCTCGAGCAGGGCCAGGAAATCAGCTTTACTCTCCAAAACCACCTTGGTATTATCCCTATTCATGGGAGTACTTTATTAACCACTGGCTTAATAAAATGGGAAACCAAAATGTAGGAAAACTACTTGCCGGTGTGGGATATTATTCTTATGAATTCTATGTAAATTCATGGAGTGTGCCTGCTACTACAACGGCAAGTGGAATTACTCGAACGTTTAAATATACACTTCCTCTGGTGGATGCTGTTACTACCAACATTGGTAGTGTCGATGCTTCGGATACAACGAATTATCCCCAGCCATACTGCAGTGGATATTCCGAATGCATAGGCTATGAAACTACTTCCAAAAATCCATTTTATTTTCGAACTTTAAATGGGCAAAAAACACAACTTTGGTATGATACACAAAGCTCATTAGAAGAAAAGTATTCTTACATTAAAGGTCGAAATTTAGGGGGCATTGGAATTTGGGCATTAAACTATGATAAAGGCCGGCAGGAAACATGGCTTGCTATTGCTTCTCAATTTTTTCCGTGACAGTTTAAGAAAGATTTTCAGTTTATCGAGAAGCGCTCATAGGAATGTGATATAAAATTCCGAATGTAAACTTATTACCAATTAAAGTAATGGTATCACCAATGGAATCATTAATGGGGGTTCCGTCGGAATTTTCGCCATTGACTTGTAAGCGTCCCGAACGAGCTTGGTAGTGCATAAAATCAACACTCATATATAGCTTTTTTGTGATAAGTGGTATTTCAATACCGACTAAAATGTTGTATCCAAAAACATGTCCTTGGATTTGCTGGCTTTTGTACGGGATAAAAGGGCTACCACTACCTAAAGCAGTGTTTTCAAATGCGAGAGGCTCGCTATGGGTAACGGATGAATATGCCCATGCATAGTACGGGCCAGCTGCGAGATAAAACATAAAAAAGTCATCTAGCTCATGAGCAAAACCAAAGCTCATAGGCACAGAACCATTCCATGCTTTGTAGGAAATGGAATCACTATAAGTACCGGATTTTAGCTCTGCTTTTGTACCCGTAATCATTTGGGTATAGTCCACAGCTAACCGAATAAAAAATGCATTCCATAGATAACGAAAATCAAAACCAACGGTAACTCCAAGGGGATAGGCAGTTACCGATCCTGTTCCATTGCCTTCATCAATGGTTTGTTGGATAAGAGCATTGTAAAAATCCATATTATCTTTTCGTGATCCTAAAAACCTTTGATTGCCCGAAGCATTATCACCGGCATCATTTTTAAAGCCTGCATTCAATGAATTTGGATCCGGATTAAGACCTGTATACATTCCTAGTTGAAAACTGCCAATACTCATTCCTTCTGTTAGGCTAATCAGAAAGAAAAGTATGAATATTATCAGCCTCATATTACATCCTCAAAAAGTACAGGGTAGCTCCAAAGAAAAACCGATACCCCGATAAGTCCACAACCCCAGGTGCTTTTTCTTTTAAAGGAAATCCTGCTGTAGAGGGGATATTATCACCGGATGATCCGTCTGAAGTCATTTTTGATTTGCCATCTTGGATCATAATACCCATGTTTAAGGCAATGCGTAACTTATCCGTTGGTGCTCCTAAAATTAAATATTCTCCCATCAAAAGACCATGAATCGTAAAAAACTTTGGTTTTACTGTTGTATTGGCTGTAAAATCTTCAATGGTGTTATCTGCCGTAGAAAACGAAACATCCATCTGTGTGATGTTATACGCACCCCCAATGCCAACAAAAAACCGCAGTTTATCCCAATAAGGAATTTGGAGGCCTAGAGTAAAAGGAATGGACATGTGAGTTAATTTTATGCTGCCATTCGTAGGAACTTCGGTCGTTCCTCCTGATAAATAAACACTATTATCCGTTGGATCGCGCAAAGGGAAACGACCACTTTTTTTGAGCCCCGCTGTGTATAAAAAACCTGTGGCAATAAAAAAACGATGAAATAAAGCATATCGAATTTGTGTTTCTAAAGTAACTCCTCCGGGCTCACTAATATCTTTTCCCAATACGCTATTTGTAGATGAATTCAATGCATAAATTCCATTCGGATTATTGGCTGTAATGTATTGCCCTCCATAACGTAAATGATAGCCAATAAAAAAAGATCCCGCTAGCTCGTGG
Organism: Candidatus Hydrogenedentota bacterium; assembly: GCA_003695005.1. Taxonomy (GTDB): domain Bacteria; phylum Spirochaetota; class Leptospiria; order Turneriellales; family J094; genus J094. The sequence continues at coordinate 5,031 of RFJE01000153.1, forward strand.
TCAGTTCCTGCATAGATTTGTGCGGCAAGACCAATCCCCATTAAATATGTTGCTAATTTTTTCATCTTTAAAACTGAAAATAATATGAGTAACCCAATAAAAGTTGGTCATTGGCAAAGCCAATCTCCCTTTCTCCTACACTTGAATTTTTTAAAGCACCGGATATTCCACTTGTATGTACCCATTCAAAAGTAAAAACAGCAGAATCTCCCACAGCAATTTCTGTACCC
>RFJE01000154.1 GCA_003695005.1 Candidatus Hydrogenedentota bacterium
CCCTCTTTACACTCTATCTTTCATTTATTAAGAATCCTAATATGAAGCGGCTAACGCACTTAAAAGAGCTCGAAGCTGAATCTATAGAAATCATACGGGAAGTAGCCGCCGAGTTTGAAAATCCTGTAATGCTTTATTCCATTGGCAAAGATTCATCAGTCATGGTGCGACTTGCTATGAAAGCTTTTTACCCCGCCCCTGTCCCTTTTCCTCTTCTTCATATTGATACGACTTGGAAATTTAAAGAAATGATTCGCTTTCGCGACGAGTTTTGCGCGGAAAACAACTTAAAACTAATTGTCTATAAAAACGAGGAAGCTTTAAAAGAAGGCATTAACCCATTTACACATGGCAGTAATAAGTACACAACGGCTTTAAAGACACAAGCTTTAGTTCAGGCTCTTACAAAAGGAAAGTATGATGCGGCCTTTGGCGGCGCGCGGCGTGACGAAGAAAAAAGCCGAGCGAAAGAGCGAGTCTATTCGTTTCGGGATAAGTACCAGCAATGGGATCCTAAAAACCAGCGGCCTGAATTATGGAATTTGTACAATGGTCGCTTAAATGAAGGGGAATCTATCCGTGTATTTCCTTTGTCTAATTGGACGGAAATTGATATTTGGTACTATATCCTTGTCGAAAACATCCCCGTCGTTCCTCTTTATTTTGCGGCCAAAAGGCCTGTTGTAAAAAGAAATGGTCAGTGGATTATGGTAGATGATGATAGGTTCCCCCTAAAACCAGGGGAAGTGCCTGAAATGAAAATGGTACGTTTTCGTACATTAGGTTGTTATCCGCTTACCGCGGCAACGGAATCAACAGCAACGACCGTGGAAGAAATTATAGAAGAAATGCTAGAGACTCGGTTTTCGGAGCGGCAAGGTCGCTTAATTGATTTTGATGAAGATGGTTCCATGGAAATGAAAAAAAGGGAAGGTTACTTTTAATGGCTTCGTCAAAGTTACAGGAATTTATTGAAGAAACAGAAAACAAAGAAATTTTACGGTTTGTTACCATTGGTTCTGTGGATGATGGAAAATCCACTTTAATTGGAAGGTTACTTCACGATACGAATGCGGTTTATGAAGATCAACTTTCTGCAGTGAAATCTGCGTCCACACAAAATGTAGACCAAGGTGAAATTGATTTTGCTCTGATTACTGATGGATTAAAAGCAGAAAGGGAGCAAGGAATTACAATTGATGTTGCTTACCGATATTTTGCCACAAAAAAAAGAAAGTTTATTATTGCCGACACCCCTGGTCATGTGCAATACACACGCAACATGGCAACAGGTGCTTCCACAGCCGATGTGGCTTTAATTTTAATTGATGCTCGTCACGGAGTTTTACCTCAAACGCGTCGTCATGCTTATATTTCTTCGCTACTGGGAATTTATGGCCTTTTAGTGTGCGTCAATAAAATGGATTTAAAGGATTATGACGAAGCTGTTTTTGAAAAAATAAAAAAGGACATGGAAGCCGTTACCGCGAATATGGGTTTCGGGGATATCCAATTTATTCCGGTGAGTGCTTTAAAAGGGGATAATGTTGTTACTTCTTCTGCAAACACCCCTTGGTACAAAGGCCCGACAGTTTTAGAATATTTAGAAACCATCCAGGTGCCAAAGGATGATTTAGCCTCTCACTTTGCTTTGCCCGTTCAACTTGTAATACGACCACATTTAAATTTTCGCGGCTTTGCCGGCCGCATTATATCAGGATCAATTCAAGTGGCAGACGAAATTATGGTTTTACCTTCCGAAAAAACAAGTCGCGTAAAAGAGATTTTATTGTATAAGGAAAATTTGCACGAAGCCGTTGCAGGACAATCCATAGTGCTTACCCTTGAAGATGAAATTGATATTTCTCGCGGGGATATGTTAGTTCATCCAAACCACTCCTTTACCATAAGCAACCGGTTTCGTGCAAAGATGGTTTGGCTAGATGAAAATCCATTAAAATTAAATCGGCAGTATTATTTAAAACATACTACAAATTCTGCAGTTGGGGTTGTAAATCAGGTAAACCAAATTTTAAATATTGAGTCTTTGCAGTTTGAGTCCTCGGATAAACCATTAAAACTCAATGATATTGCGGAAGTAACTATTACAGTAAATCGGCCACTTATTGCTGACTTATACCGCAACAACAGACAGGCGGGAGCTTTTATTTTAATTGATAGAATTACCAACCAAACGAGCGGCGCCGGTATGATCGCAGAATTTTTAGACGACTTATCGGCCGAGCAAGAAGAAGAGTTTTTAGAAAAGGTTTCGAGAGAAGAGAAAGAAGCTCGCTTAAACCAAAAAGGCTACCTTGTTCAGGTTGTAGCCCCGACAGAACAGGAAGCCTTCCAGAAGGCAGTTAGTTTAGAACGACTTTTGTTTGATCGTGGCTACTTTCCGATTTTCATCGAAAAGGAAGACATTGCACAAAAACTTCTTCCCTTTGCCAAGGAAAATGCTCTTTTAATTCTAATACCGAAAGTAGGTAAAAAACTAGCCATCCAAATCGAGGACAAGGAAGTCAAAATAAAGCATTTAGCCGATGCCTTATCCGTAATCCAAAAAGAAATTGAAAAATAGGTTATCAAAATTTTCCCTATAAAATGATTGAAATTCTATCTTATATTTTTAATAAGACGTATGGAAAATGATTTTGACAATGAAGAGCACTCTAAAAAGGATGATTTAACCGAATCTGCTAAAAGGATGCTGGAAAAAAGCAAATCGGCTATTAAGCAGGTTTCGGAACAAATAAGTCACAGTGCAGAAGACCCTGCAACCACGCCATGGTATGCAGCATTAGCCTATTTTCCAATTTTAGGACCGGTGATTTCGCTTATTTTAAAACGAGGCGAGCCTTTTGTTAAACAGCATGCTTTAAATGCTTCTTTTTTACAAACAGGATTTGCTATTATTTGGCTAGCAGTTTGGCTTTTAGAAAATTTACCACTGATTAGTGGTATTTTAAAGCTAATCCGCTTTGTCCCTTATATGACAAATGCATTTATGTATTTAGACGTAATGTTTTTACTTGCTCTTTCTTCGTATGGTGTTATTGAAGCCATTGGTGGACGAGAGTTTAAAGCCCCCATTGTTTACGATTTAGGGGAAAAGTTTTTAAAACTTTCTGATAATCATGAATCTTAAAAACTTCAAACAATATTGGCCAGAAGTCCTTGCTCTTGGCCCTTTTTTTATAGGATGGGTTTATCCTATTTTAACGCGAAGTTCGGATGATAAGCTATTTATTTTTTCTGCGCAAGCCATGATTGGGTCTATTGCCATTTATTTGTTATGGGTGCTTCGTGGTTTAGCGGGAATTTTTTTTGATGTTGGATCTGGCAATCTTTTAAATTCCCTTTTAGCTTTTAGTTATCTTTTATGGATTGCTATCAACCTATACGCTTATAAACAAGATATCGTCTTTAATTTTACAAACCGATATTTACCTTGAATTTTCAGGTTCAATAAACAACAAAGCTAAATGCACGCCAAAATATGTTTTTTGGGGCAATGCATCTAGAGCGAACCAAGATACTTCAAAAAACTCATGAAAGTATTTTGGCCAATCGTTTGGCTTTTCCGGCAAATATACATAAAAGGTTTTCCATTGAAAGGCAATAAGAGGAATTGAAAAAGAAGGTATTTTCTCTCCCGTTGCTTCTTTTTGTAGCCAAGCTTCTAATTCTTGCTCGACAATAGGGTGCTTTCCTAACTCTTCTCTTGTTTCACGTACAGCACACTGCAAAAAAGACCCTTTATCTTGGCGGTCCATTCCACCACCTGGGATACTCCATACGCCTTTTGGTGAATATTTTCTTTTACCAAGAAGTATTTCTTTACCTTGTGGTGTTTCGCATAGAAATAAAATACCTGCCCCTTTATATGGCAATTTCATTTTAATTGTTCAATTTGATCTAAAATTTCTTTGGGAATGGAAATTGGTTTAAAAGTTTGTTTATCGATTAATGCATTGGTTGCTGTGCCTTTTGCAATGACGGCTTGTGTTTTTTTATCAAACACTGTGTATTCTGTATCTACAAAAAACTTCTTTGCCCGAGTGATATTTACTCCAACTATTAGTTTTTGCCCTAAAAAAGCTTGTGCGCGAAATTCACAAGCGGTACGAATTAGCGTCATGCCTAAATTGGCATATTTGCCTTTATTTTGCCAACTATCTCGAAAAGCTCGAATTTTATTATAAAGGTGGATTCTAGCTTCTTCAAAAAAATTAAAATACACACTATTGGTTACATGATTGTATGCATCTAAATCCCGCCATCGAACTTCTACTTCTTTAAAAGCGTGGAACTTTTGCCAAGGCTTTGTATTCTTTTTCGAGGTTTTTTTCATACTCTTTCCTTATAGATAGGTTTTTACAAACTCATGAATACGCTTTATCCCTTTTTCAATTTGATCCGAGGAAGTTGCATAACTAATACGAAAAGCATTTTCGACTCCAAAGGCACTTCCCGGAACAAGAGCTACTTCTTTTTGCTCTAATAATTTTTCGGCAAAGTACATATCGGCGCTTGCTTTTCCCGACTCTTTCCATTCTTTTTGGAATTTATCATTTTGCGCAAACTCGCTCATATCAGGAAAAACATAAAATGCACCGTCTGGTTGGTTTACTTTGAGTCCCGGAATTTCATTGATGGCTTGTACAATATAATCTCGTCGCTTACGAAAAGCAGATACCATTTCGGCAACACAGGATTGGTCTCCCGTTAATGCTGCTACTGCTCCATACTGGGCAAATGTAGTAGCGCCACTTGTACTTTGCCCCTGCAATTTAGACATAGCCGCAATTAATCCCGGAATTTTACTTGCGGTATAACCAAGCCTCCAACCGGTCATAGAATATGCTTTGGATAAACCATTGATAATAATTGTTCGATCGAGTAAGGAAGGATCTGCCATCGGGAAATTACAGAATTCAGCATCATATAAAATTTTTTCGTAAATATCGTCTGTTAAAATAGCTACTTGAGGATACTTTAAGATCACTTGTGCTAGTTCTTGTAATTCTTGTTTTTGATAATAAACTCCTGCAGGATTGGAAGGGGAATTCATCACTAATAATTTTGTTTTGCTTGTAATTGCGCTTTCTAAATCTTCCGGCTTTATTTTAAAACCATTCTCAAACTTCGTATCTATATAAACCGGCTTTGCTCCTGCCAACAATGCAATATCCGCATAACTTACCCAATATGGCTTTATGATAATAACTTCATCCCCGGGATTGATAAAAGCCTGAAAAAAATTATACAGAGCATGTTTTCCACCAACAGAAACAAGAATTTCTTCCGGTGAAAAATGTAAGCCATTCTCTTTTGCAAACTTTTGGCTAATAGCTTCGCGAAGTTCTACAATCCCTGGCACTGGCGCATACTTGGTTTTCCCTTCCTGCAAAGCCCGAATAGCGGCATCCTTAATGTGATTTGGTGTATCAAAATCTGGTTCGCCTGCTCCAAAGCCAACTACATCTCTTCCTTCCCGCTGCATCTTTTTGGCAAGCGATGTAATAGCTAACGTTGGCGAAGGTTGGATAATCGACAGTCGCTCGGCAAGTTTCATATTAGTCCTTTTTCCAAAGCTGGCTCAAAAATAAAATTCCACCTGCGGCGTAAAGCGCGATTGCTAAAAAAGGCATGCCTAATAAAGGCTCAAAACTAGTAATAATAGGACCCGGCGGATTCGGTGATAGAGAAAGTAAGATACCAGCAAACACAGAAGAAGCACTCCATGCCATGAAGCCAAATTTACTCGATGGCTGCTTTTTCTTTCGATTGGCAATCATAATTTGGATTTTTCCATCGAGTAATTTTTGATAAGATTCCATTAAATTTTTAGGCAATGTCTCCATATTCATAGCAATGTCCGAAAGGGCTTCCCGGTATGGCGTAAAAATCGCGTTGAAATCCGTAGCACGATCAAAAAAGATTTTGGCTAATACTGGCGCCGATACAGCTGCTAAATCCATGTCCGGATCGACAATATGACCGACGGCTTCTATCGTAACCACAGCTTTCGATGCAAGGACTAAATCTCGATGAAAATAAACTTTGTATTTAGCGCCTAAATTCATCGAAGACATAATAAGTTGTCCAATGGAAAATTCGGAAAAACTTTTTCCCCACCAATTTTTCAAAAGCTGTGTAACAGCTCTCCGAAATCCTTCTAAATCCGATTTCGGTGTTGTTCGGGCTAATTTCAAAAGATGGGCTACGGCTAAATCAACTTCATTCATGACCATGTAATAAAAATATAAAAACATGTACTTTTTTGTATGCTCTGTAAAGCGGCCGGTCATTCCTAAATCTAACAGGCACCATTTTGTTTTATTTACAATTAACAAATTTCCGGGGTGTGGATCCCCGTGGAAAAAACCATCTCGATAAAGTTGCTTTAATACGATTTCAGCTCCTTTAGCTGCCATTTGTTTTAAGGGCACCCCAGCTCGAATAAGCTTCTCCCTATCATCCGGCTTAATCCCTTCTATGTACTCTAGAGTTAAAACTCGCCTAGAAGTATATTCCCAATAGACTTTTGGCACAACCACATTTGGATCATCTTTAAAATTGCGACGAAATGTTTCTGCATTGCGACCTTCTAATGTAAAATCTAACTCGCGCATTGTATAGTCGGCAAACTCTTCTACTAAATCCCGAATTTGATAATCCCGAGTCAAAGGAAACCACTGAAAAAAAGCCGCAAAGCGCCGCATTAAGTTAATATCATTGATGATGATGCGAGCCACAGCCGGTCGCTGTACCTTAACGACCACTTTACTTCCATCCGTTAACGTTGCCCGATGAACTTGTGCTAACGAAGCCGCTGCAATGGGCTCCTCTTCAAAACTCGCAAAAACACTTTCAATGGGTCTGCCTAAATCCGAGGAAACCACTTTTTTTACAGCATCATATGAAAAAGGGGGCACATTAGTTTGCAATTTCCGCAATTCTAAAATTAATGGCTGCGGCAAAATATCTTCTCTTACTGATAAAATTTGACCAAACTTTACATACGTAGCCCCGAGTTTTTCTAGAGTTTCTCGAAGACGCACCGGAAATGGCTTTGGGGAATATGGCCTGCCGGATATAAAACGTACAAAATGACCCGTAAGATACGCTAAACCTTGCTTTACCGTTCGAATTCCAAAACGGTTTTTTCGAGGCGGCCCTATCAGCCAATAAATGAGACTCTCTACAAGTAAATCGGTAATGGCACGACTAATGGCTAAAAAACGTCTAAATTCGCCGTAAACAGATTTCTGTCTAAATCTACGCATGGGCTCATTTCCCCCTCCACGCTACGAAAAACTACAAAAACGAGACACCCCGTCAAGGGGAATTAAGGACTTGGGAATACTTACAAAAGAGCGATTCTCGGCGAAACGCCGTATCGCTGAATTAACATCAAAAACAGGGAAAAAAGGCCTGCTCG
>RFJE01000155.1 GCA_003695005.1 Candidatus Hydrogenedentota bacterium
AGTCCACTAATCACACCGAGAGCAATATCCGATAAAAAAGATTTTTGACGAAAATTTTCTCGTTTATACACATTGCTAATATGTACTTCCACAAAGGGAATACGAGTACTTAAAAGAGCATCTCGAATGGCAATACTCGTGTGTGTAAACGCACCGGCATTGATTACAATGCCATCCACTTTTGCTTGTTGGATTTTTTCAATCAATTCATGCTCGGCATTGCTTTGGAAAAATATAAGTTCAGCGCGAGAAGAAAAGCGCTTTTGGATATTTTCTTCTAATTCAGAAAGAGAAAAATTTCCATAGTGATTTTTCTCTCGCTTTCCAAGCATATTTAAATTCGGACCATTCAGGATGAGTAGCTTCATTTTATTTGCAAATACTCCTTTAATGCATTTAAGAAATCATTAGTATCAACTTCTTCCGGTAGTCTTGCATGGCCAATGGAATCTAAAAAAACAAAATGAATTTTCCCGTCTCGGTTTTTTTTATCATGCAAAATGTAATCTAAAATTTGTTCCGGCGAAATATTGAAACCCCGTAATAATCGAGACCGATCAAGTGATAGTGCATCGAAAAGCTCATAAATACGTTTATAATCTCTTTCTTCCATATAATTTTGCCGAACACTATAAAAAGCAGCAAAGTCCATTCCAATGGCAACGGCTTCACCATGTGTTAGCTTTTTATACGAAAGAGCCGCTTCAATTCCATGAGCAAGTGTATGACCGAAATTAAGAATAGCACGTAAGTTTTTTTCTTTTTCGTCTTTTTCCACAACATGTGCTTTTACTTTAATGGCTTCATAAGAAATTTGTTGCATAACATATTTTTCTAAATTTAAAATGGCCGGCACATGGTCTTCTAAATAACGGAAAAAAAGATGCTTCTGAATTAAAGCGGTTTTAATGGCTTCCGCTAGTCCACATCGAATTTCTTTTTGTGGCAACGTGGATAAAAAATCAATGGCAATAAGAACAGCTGCTGGTTGGTGAAAAGAACCTACCATATTCTTGCCACCTTTTAAGTTCACTCCTGTTTTTCCGCCAACAGAAGAATCGACCATAGCTAAAAGAGTGGTTGGAATCTGTATAAAATCAATTCCACGCATGTAAATCGATGCACAAAAGCCGGCTAAATCTCCTGTAACTCCCCCGCCAATTGCATAGACAATACTTTTCCTATCAAGACCATGCTTTAAAAACTCTTCTAAAAAGAACTCTGCATTTTTTAAGGTTTTGCTTGTCTCCCCTTCGGCAACCGGAAGAATTTTATCTGCATCAAAGGTTTGTGCTAGAAAATCGGAATATTCTTTTTGCACATTCTCATCTACCATTACTATATAAGAATTTGGGATATTTTTACGAATCTCATCCGATAAAGCCGTAAGATTATCTAGCCATTCAACCCGGTATTCTTTTGAGCGTGTTAAAACATCAATATGCATACGTAAGGTTTGAATTAAGAGCTATTTTGTAAAGAGTTTGCTATTGTATAAAAACCCATCAATTCTCGGTGAAGGGAAAAAAGGCCTGCTCGGCGCAGTTCCGCAATCCCTCACCAAATTGAAAATTTGGTGAGGGGGAGGACTGTTTGAGCACGAGCAGACCTTTTTTCCCTATTTTTTTTTGATTTCAGCGATTCTCGGCGTTTCGCCGAGAATCGCTGATAAAAACCCCGTGCTGGCTTGTAACATATCCTATTATTTCCGCGTCTGCATAATACTCTTGCACTCGGTTTAACGCAAGATCTGCATTTTCTTGCTTGGCAATGATAACAAAACCTGTTCCCATATTAAACGTGGAATACAAATCCTTTTGTTTGAGATGTTCTTGTAAAATAGAGAAAATATCACCCGACTTATACAAGGATTTTTCTATTACGGCACCCATACCCGAAGGAAGAACCCGTGGCAAGTTTTCAAATATACCTCCACCGGTAATATGGGCCATTGCCAATAACCAATCCTCTCCTAATATGCCGGTTAAGCGAGTATAAAGACGAGTCGGTATTAGAATTTTATCCTGAATGTCTTTTTCTGTAAAGCTTTGCAAAAAGCCTTCTTTTAATAACTTCCGAATTAACGAAAAGCCATTCGAATGCAGTCCCGATGAAGGAATTCCAATCAGTACATCCTCTGCTTTGATTTGACTTATCTTTGGCAATGCATTTTTCTTAAAGCGCCTTCCAACGCAAAAACCTGCTAAATCAAAATGGCCAGATGGCATAAGGCCAGGATGCTCGGCAGTTTCTCCACCAATTAAAGCCATGTTTGCTTCTTCGCAAGCTTTTGCAATATCTTGCATTACCGGAAAATACCAAGATTCTTCTAGACGGCCGCAAGCAATATAATCTAGAAAAAAAGCAGGTGTGCCGCCTGCACAAAGTAAATCATTGGCACACATGGCAACTAAATCATACCCAATCCCATTAAAGTTTTGCAATTGTCGGTAAAGCTCTATTTTTGTGCCAACTCCATCGGTAGCAGATAAAACTTCATAATCAGAATTCGGGAATTCAAAAGCTGATGCAAACCCCCCAATGCTTGTAGTTGGCTTGCCGTCTTTTACAGCCTGAAAAGTTTTTTCAATAGCAGGTTTTAAGTTGCGGATAAAAGAAGCGGCCTTTTCGGTATCAACTCCTGCATCTTTATAATTCATAATCTAAATATTTTTACTTCTCACTTAAGCAAGCATGTATGGCTATAGATGCCATACATGCCTGATGCAAACAAATTTTTAGGAGCACCCAGTTGTGCTTCCACAAGTATCGCACTTTAAGCAAGATCCATTCCGTACCAATGTTAACTGACCACATTCAGGACAGGGGTCTCCTTCATAGCCTTTTAATTTCGCTTCTTGCATAAGTGCACTTTGTAGTTTTGTAGCCGTTGCTGTTGATGTACTCATTGGCTTTGGATCTACTGCGGCTGTTTCTTTGGGCTCATCCTGTATTTCCTGTGTTGGCTGATTTATATTTGTTAAATCGGTAGGCGCTGTTTCTAACTCTGCCGGTGTGTGAGCTAAATCGTCACGACCTAGGTATGTAATGGCAAGTTCTCTAAAAATATAGTCCATTACCGAAGTGACCATTTTAATCCTATCATGTCCAACTACCATACCATTTGGCTCAAATTTAGTAAACACAAAAGCATCCACAAACTCCTCTAATGGCACACCATACTGCAATCCAAGCGAAATCGCAATGGCAAAGCTATTCAATAAGCTACGGAAAGCTGCACCTTCTTTATACATATCTAAAAAGACTTCCCCTAAAGATCCATCTTCATATTCACCAGTTCGTAAATAAACTTTATGTCCACCAATCACAACTTTTTGCGTATAACCTTTTCTACGAGCCGGCAACCGGTGACGCTTTGAAGTTTGCTTTTTCATAAGCTCTCTTGCTAGAATTTCGGCTTTGCGTTGGATAGCTGCTGAAGTCAGTTCTTCTACCACTTCTTCGGCTTCATCTAAATCCTCAAAAAGAGCTTGCCCAAGAGCGGATAATGGCTGCGACAGTTTCGATCCATCCCGATAAAGAGCGTTCGCTTTGAGCATTAGTTTCCAAGACATTGTGTAAGCATTCGCTACATCTTCAATGGTTGCCTCGTGTGGCATGTTGATGGTTTTTGAAATAGCTCCTGAAATAAAAGGTTGTGCTGCTGCCATAATTTGGATATGAGCAGTATACGGAATAAAACGCTGTCCTTTTTTGCCGCATTTGTTTGCACAATCAAATACCGGCAAGTGCTCATCTTTAATATGTGGCGCACCTTCCATCATCATGGTGCCGCAAATGAATTCACTTGCTTTTTCAATTTCCTCTGCTGTAAATCCTAGATATTTTAGTAAATTAAATTCGGGATTATTCAGCTCTTCTTCGGTAAGACCAAACTGCATTTTTAAAAATTCGTCCCCAATTG
>RFJE01000156.1 GCA_003695005.1 Candidatus Hydrogenedentota bacterium
CAAAATTATTATGCGGATGAGATAAATCCATGTTGCAAAAAAGAACTTTATTTGAAAATGACAAGAAAATTTATGTAAGTGCTGCCAAAGCTCCCCGGGTTACCAGCGATACGGCGAATGGCGTATCGCTGCATTTACTTGTGGTTTTCAGATTCTTATTTACTTGTCGACGTGTTTCGACATGAAACTATGGTGAATTTATCTTTTCCTGTGGAGTTGGAAAGGATAATAAGGAAGGGAATACAGGTGCTGTATCCTAGATAAAGTTTAGGAGGGAGAATGCGAGAAATTAAAAAAGTAGCTGTTTTAGGAGCTAGTGGGAATATGGGTTCTTTATCCGGTGGGATTTTTGCCCAAGCCGGTATAGAGGTTATTTTCTTTGCGCGCACAAAAGAAAAGGCCGAAAAAGGGATGCAAAAAGCCATTGGACAGGCGCGCAGCGATGTATTACGTAATTATATTATTCCCGAAACATACGAGGCTTTAGAAAAGTACTTACCCGAGGTAGATTGGATTTTTGAAGGTCTTGCCGAGGACATGAGCATCAAAAATCAGTATTTTGATATTGTGGACAAATATCGGAAAAAGGGAAGCATCGTATCTACCGTTTCGTCTGGTTTAAGTATCGAAGCCATGGCAGAAGGCAGGAGTGAGGATTTTCAAGCTCATTTTATGGGAACGCATTTTTACAATCCACCGGCAAAGCTTCCGGCGAATGAGCTAATTTTTCATCCTAAAAATAGTGATGAGTTAAAAAAGTTTGTATATGATTTTTGCGAGAAAAAGCTTCGCCGTGTCAACATTATCACTAACAATACGCCTGCTTTTGCTGGAAATCGGGTTGGATTTCAGTTCTTAAATGAAGCGGCTATTTATGCCATAGAGCATGGGCCGGAGCTTGTGGACTACTTACTCGGGCCATATACAGGTCGGGCAATGGCACCACTTTCTACGATTGATTTAGTTGGCCTTGATGTTCATAAGGCTATTGTGGATAATGTGTATGAAAAAACAAATGATGAAAGGCATGATACTTGGAAAATGCCGGATTACATGCATAAAATGATGGAGCGAGGTCAATTAGGCTGGAAAGCGGGAGCAAAAGGTGGTTTTTTTAAGCGAGATGAAAATAAGCAAAAGTTAGTTTTAAATATCGAAACTGGTCAGCATGAGCCTGCAAAAAAAGTAAAGGTAGATTGGGTTGAGCAAGCGAAAGCTTATATTCATGATGGATCTTATCAGCAGGCAATTGATTTAATAAAAACAGCCGAAGGAAAAGAAGCAGACATTGTCCGTCACTTTATCCTAGGCTATATTTCGTACAGCTTCCATCGTATTGGAGAAGTTACACCGGAAGAAGATTCGATTCATGGGATTGACAGAGTAATGTCTTTTGGTTTTTCCTGGCTACCGCCTTCCGGATGGGTCGATTTGCTTGGCGGGCCAAAGGAAACAATTGCACTGATTGAAAAGGCAAACTTGCCAGTTCCGGAGTCTCTAAAAAAGATGCCGGAAGAAAAGATTTGCCGAATTCCGGAAATTACACGTTTTCTAAACGGGAGATAAGGAGGATAAAATGTCTAAAAGAGTATATATATTAGGTGGATACCAAACAGATTTTGCAAGAAATTGGGCTAAAGAAGGTAAGAGCATTATGGCCATGTTAAATGAAGTTTTTGATGGCGCCTTTGCAGAAACAAAGTTAGATCCAAAAGAAGTAGATTCTATTCATGTTGGCAATTTTGCAGGCGGCTTATACAATATGCAAGGTCATTTAGGAGGCATGGCGGCAAATTATAGTAAGGACTTTCGAGGCAAACCAACTTCGCGACATGAGGCCGCCTGCGCATCTGGTTCTATTGCAGCTCTTATGGCACGGGCTGAAATTGAAGCAGGCCTTTATGATTTGCAAGCAGTGGTTGGGGTAGAGCTTATGAAAAGCGTAGACTCAAAGACCGGCGGTGATTTTTTAGGCACTGCTGCATGGTATGAGAAAGAAGCAAAGGGAATTTCGTTCCCGTTCCCGAAACTCTTTGGTCGTTTAGGCGATGTGTATGTTGAGCGCTACAACATGAAAGATGATGTCTTTGCAAAGTATTTAGCACATATTTCTGCTGTGAACTATGATAATGCTAAGCGAAATCCAAAAGCTCAAACTAGAGATTGGTATATGAGCGAAGAGCATGCTTGCAGTACGGGAGATTATAATTTTACTGTGGGTGGACGAATTAAGCTTACGGATTGTTCGCAAGTTACGGATGGAGCAGCTGTTATTTTCTTAGCTTCGGAAAAGTTTGCATCGGAATATGCTAAGAAACATGGCTTAAAATTAGAAGACATTCCTTATATTAAAGGTTGGGGGCATCGCACCGCACCCATTTTATTTGACGATAAAGTAGAAGAAAGTAAAAATGGTGATTGGGTACTTCCCCATACAAAAGCTGCCATTGAAGATGCCTATCGTCGAGCAGGTATAAAAGGAATTGAAGATATTGATGCTGTAGAGACTCATGATTGCTTTACGACTTCGGAGTATGCAGCCATTGAGCACTTTGGTTTAACCGGACCTGGTGAAGCATATAAAGCCATTGAGGAAGGAGTCATTGACTTTGGCGGCAAATGTCCTTTTAATCCATCGGGTGGTTTAATTGGTGCTGGCCATCCTGTAGGGGCTACAGGGGTTCGCCAAATTTTAGATGCATACAAACAAGTTACGGGTACAGCTGGAGATTACCAAGTAGAAGGTGCTAAAAATGTAGCCACCCTCAATATCGGGGGAAGTGCTACTACAAACGTAGTTCATATTATTGGACGCGACTAATTTCCAAAAGCGAGCTAGCTGTTATGTATGTGGCCACTTGCTAGCTCGCAAATTTCCGAAACAATTTCAAAGTCCCTATCAACTTTTTGCATGTCCTAAATGTTTGCTTTGGCAAATTTACCCTATTCCTGATTTAAACAAAAAAAAAAAGTTATACGAAGGCACTTATTTTGAAAAACGTACGGATCGTGGTTATAATC
>RFJE01000157.1 GCA_003695005.1 Candidatus Hydrogenedentota bacterium
CATCCACTTCTAATTCCGTTACGTTCTCGCCACCTTTTCCTTCTAGTATGGCATTTGTCATAATATCTAAAAAAAGTGATATGGCACGAATCGCATCGTCATTTCCTGGGATGGGGTATTGAATTAAGTCAGGGTCACAATTTGTATCCACTAAAGCAAAAACCGGAATTCCTAGCCGATTCGCCTCCCGTACGGCAATTTCTTCCCTTTTCGGGTCTATTACAAACAGTGCATCGGGAAGCTCATTCATATTACGAATTCCTTCTAAATACCGACTTAATCTCTCTTTTTCCCGGCGGAGCTTTAAAATTTCTTTTTTTGTTTTCGCAAGAGTATGCACCGTATCATTTTCAAAAGCTTCTTCGAGCATTCGTAACCTTTGGATTGATTTTTTTACAGTTTGAAAATTAGTTAAAAGCCCTCCTAACCAACGGTTGTTAATAAAAAACATACCTGTTTTTTCTGCCGCCGAGCGAATATCTGCCTGTGCTTGTTTTTTTGTTCCTACAAATAAAATCTTGCCACCACTAGCCGCTAAATCGCGCATAGCTTCATACGCTTCTTTAGCTAATACAATTGTCTTTTTTAAGTCGATAATATGAATTCCATTGCGCGCTGTAAAAATATATTTTTTCATTTTTGGATTCCAACGCCGCTTTTGGTGACCAAAATGGACGCCGGCTTCTAAAAGGCTTTTCATGGATATTGTTGCCATTTTTTCTCCTAACAGTTCAAAGTTTCAGCCAAATTAAAAATTACAAATAAGGCGTAAAGCAGGAAAAAGTGCAGTTAAAAGTCTAAAAAATATTTTCTTTTCGGTACATAAGGAGTAAGTTTCCAAAGTGCTATTAAGCCTATAAAACCTGCTAGCATTGCGAATAAATAGACATTAAAAAAATTACCCGCTTTTGCCATATTTGCAAATAAAAAGGCTGCGATACCGGTTCCAAGAGATCGGCCAAAAATCATCGCGAGTGCTTGTGCTGTTGCTAAATTATGAGGTGCAGCTCTTTTCTTAAGCCAAAGCACAAGTCCTAAGTACGCAGGCCCAAACTGTAACCCATGCAGTGTTTGTATAAAAATAGTGTAAGTAGAAATTGGTAGTATCAACATGCAAGCCCAACGAAGAATGCCTGCCAGTAAACCAAACCCTAAGAAAAATTGATAATTCATAGATTCCTTTTTAGCAACAAACACATAAAACAAAGCTTCGGCAAACGTGGCCAATACCCATGATAAAGAAACTGAATTTAATGGAAATTCAATTTTTTTGAGTTCAGATCCAATTACATGCTCTGCCGGTGCAAAAGACGCAAAAAATAAGAATAAAATCCCACAAAAAAATAAAAATTCAATGGATTTAAAATAATAAGGAACTAATTTTATTTCGAAGGATGAATCATCATGTACTTTTCTTTTTTTTGTCGTTGCAAACAAAAAAAGAGTAGAAAAAATAAACAAAATTCCCGCTACAAATATAAGCGTACTTTCTGGTAAGCGAGTAAAAAGCAATAAGACATTAGCAAATAAAAAACCAAGTGTACCAAATAAGCGAACACCTGCATATTTTTTATCCGGATGACCACTTTGTAAAAAAGCAACATTGGCTAGTGGTATCGTACCTCCTAAAGAAATGGCAACAAGAGCCCATACGAACGATGCGGTGGAATCATCTCCTTTTAAGAAGGATGGTTGAGCAAAAATTAAAATAGCGATCCCCCCTAGCCACGAGCACAGAACTTGTATATTTCGAACATGCAAAGTTTTATCGGATAGAATTCCCCAAAACAAACTAGCAATGGGGTACACCAATAAGCCAGATAAAAACACACTTCCCGGCGAAGAGAGGCCTAATACATCAATGACATACGAAGCCAAACGAGGGATTAAAAATCCCATCCCACTAAAAAAGAAAAAAAACCAGGCACGAAAAGCCCAAAGAGAATTGTACGAGAAAAACAAGGTTAATCTGTCATGGAATCTAGTGCATCATCTTGGTTCTTAAATATTTCTAGTACACTTCCTAATTTCGTAATTTCCAATAAATTATCTACATCGGGACTAATAGAACACAATGCAAATCGCCCATTTTTTTTCTCAATTTCACGAAAAATGTTTAAGAATATACCTAATGCCGCAGAATTTATAAAGGGGACTTTTTTCATATCGACAATAATTTTTGGTACTTCGCTATTATGCAGACAGGTTTCTAGCTCATCGGCTAATTCAAATTCCATTCCTGATTTAATCGGACCATCTATCTCAACAATCCAAATATCATTTTTCTTTTTCGTTTTTGCTTTCATTGTTTTTTTACTCCCTCCTGATTCACATTAGTCTCCAAAAAAATCATCGTCATCTTCTGTAATTGATGAAGTATCATCATTATTGTTTGTCTTTGTAACTTCCACGGGTTTTTTATTTTCTTTCTTGCTTTTTGTATTTTTGGGCTTCTGCTCCTGAGTCTCCCCTGTTTTAGCTACCCGCACTCGCTTTTTCATAGTAGGGGCTGGCAACATAGCTGGCTCGTCTTTCCAACTGCGAATGCCTAACCAGCCTAACTTTTTACTCTCTCTTAAATTTCCATCTATCAAAACAATAGTGAATTGACCACTTTCGATAATTTTATATTTTTTTACATCGATTTTTGCTTGCACGTCTTCGTATTTTCGAATAGCTTCAGGTTTCTCCCTTCTATCCTTTAATTTGAAGTAAATTAAAACAATTCTATTGGTTTCTAATACTTTTTCAGCAATCGGTATACGCATTGTTAAAATAAAATCAAAATTTTTATCTTTAGCTTCTAAAACTCGACCAATCACGGTAATTTTTTCTTTCTTTAAAGAATCTAAATAGGCTTTCTTAAATTGCTTGTTTTCAATAGCAAGCCCAATTTGAACAGGAGTCGTTAATAGATTTTCAGGCTTAAAATAAATAGCTTCTTCGCTCTCTCCTACTAGTTTTCTTATTTTCCTGCCATCTGCCTGAACCTCTGCCAACTTTTCTTTTAACTTATCTGCAAATTTTTCTAACTGTTTTCTATAAGTGGCTTTAAAAATTTCACTCGTATTTTTATCTTGCTCAAGTTGTACCGTTTTTTTAATAGAAGTGTAGAGTCGTTCTATTTGGTCTATTTGCCGAAACCTTTCCCACTTTAACTCTAGAATTTTTTTTGCTTTGTCTTTGCAGGAATAACCTGAAATAAAAATCATAAAAAGAATGACTATTTTATGCTTCATTACTTCCTCTTAAAAAGTTTTATTTGCTCCATTACTTTATCGGCGAATTCTATTTCCTGCATTAGAATATCTTTAAAGTCACTTATATATGAGCACATAAAAAATCAAGGTTTTTTTGCTCTCACAGAAAAGGTAAGCGCTTTTTTATTCCCTATATTTAGGAGGGGGGACACCCCCCTGGCTTCGGCCGCGCGGTCGTTCTTCAAGTTCGGCTAAACAAGACTATGAATATTTCTAACTTATTCTACAAGAAAAGGTTA
>RFJE01000158.1 GCA_003695005.1 Candidatus Hydrogenedentota bacterium
CATTACCATTGATGGAAAAGATTCTAAAGATTTTGATGATGCTATTTCGATTGAGAAAGCCAAGCAAGGCTATACATTATATGTTCACATTGCTGATGTTTCTTTTTATGTAAATGTAAATTCAGCATTAGATAAAGAAGCCTTTCGTCGAGGTAATTCTTGGTATTTAGCCAACAGTGTGATTCCTATGCTCCCTGCCGTGTTGTCGGAAAAAATTTGTAGTTTAAACCCTAAAACAAAACGGCTAGCTTTTACATGCGAGATGCAATTCAATAAAGCAGGTGAAATTGTTTCTTATTCTTTTTATAAGTCAAAAATTTACTTAAAAAGAAGATATACGTATGAGCAAGCAGAAAAAGAATTAAAAAAGAAAAAGGGAAAGCTATCTTTATTTTATGAACTTACTAAAATTTTAGAAGAAAAAAGAAACAAAGAAGGACGAATTGCACTAGAAATTCCGGAAATGCAAGCGGATTGGGACGAAACTGGTAGGCTAATATCAATTCGACAAAAAGAAAGATTGGAAAGTCATAAGCTTATTGAGGAATGTATGCTTTCTGCGAATATCTGTGCTGCTCGTTATGCTAAAAAACACAGGCTTCCTTTTCTTTACCGTGTTCATGAGAAACCACCGGCAGAAGAAGTTGAGAAAATTAATTTATTTTTGCAACTTTTTGGTATTTCTAAAAGAATCAAAAAAATTTCTGCTAAAAGCATTGCAAGCATCTTAAATTCCATTTCTGACGAGGATACAAAAGCAATTTTTCACTACTTGCTGTTACGTACTTTTACACAAGCTGTTTATGCACCGGATACGATTGGGCATTGGGGACTGGGTTTTTCCGATTATGCTCATTTTACTTCGCCTATTCGGCGTTATGCGGATTTAGTGATTCATCGACAGCTTGCTGCACATTTAGAAAAAAAACCACTTCCGTATAACGAAGGGGATTTAAAATTTATTGGGATGGAAACCTCTCGTTGTGAGCGGGAAGCCATGTCTGCCGAAAGAGATATCCGTAAGCTTTTAATTGGTCGAAGCTTTGAAACAAGAATTGGGGAAAACTTTGAAGCTTGGATTACCGGCTTCCATAGTGAAGGCATATTTATTGCGCTTTCGGAATCTATTGCCGAAGGATTTATCCCCGTACAATATGTTTCGAAGAAAGCAGAATTACTCATGTTGGACGAGTTACGAGCCGTCGCTGATAAGCTTGGAAAAACATTGATTATGGGACAGAAATTACAAGTAAAACTTCTTGAAGTTGATTTTGCTAAAATCCGTATGAATTTTGAACCTATTTTGTAAAGCGTCGTAAAAACATTTTGAGCTCTACAAAATTGGCATGGCCAAAAAATAAGAGATAGTTTAAAAATACACAAAGTAAGTAAATTTTCATAAGCCATGGCGAAACAATGGCGGTAAATAAAATATATGCCCCCGTAAGAAGACCTAACCACTTAAACTTAACGGGAATCACAAAAAATAATAAAATTTCAATGTCTGGATATAAAGTAGCCGCTGCTAAAAAAAGAGAGGCTTCTATATAACCAATGCTCGTAATGGGCACATGAAATAAAAAAGAAAAAGCAATCGTTAAGACAATAGATAAAAACAAGTAAAACGTAGTTTTAAATTCTCCTAGTGCTCTTTCTAAAGATTGTACCACAAAATACAGAAACCATAAGGCAACGGCCATAAATAATAAACTTCCAAGACTCCCCGGATTTACCATTGGCATTCCTAAAAATGTTAAAAGCCGATACCACTCGCCATTCAAAACCGCTATTGGATCTAAAACAAGCTGGTTAATGGCCGCGGGATTTAAAGAAACTACAACATAGCCAAAAACTTGCAAAACAATTAAGTACCACGCTAAATTTGGTAAAGAAAACCAACCAATTTTTTTTTCTAAAGCATCCAACCATTTTGGGGTCATGATAAGTTTCCTTTTGCAAAATTATTTTCCATAATGGTTACTTTCTTCCGCATTGGTAGCTAAATAAAAACGTCCTATTTTAACAGTAAAAGGGTTTCCTTTTCCATCAATCATTTGATAAGTTCCTTCCATTGTTCCAAAATCCGTTGTAAGAGGACAATAACTTGTATAAGTATACGTTTCTCCCGGACGTATCAGCGGGGTTTCGCCAACAACTCCCGGCCCTTTTACTTCACTACGTACACCATCCGAATCTATAATTATCCAATGGCGTGATAAGAGACGGATTGGATCTTCTCGCATATTTTCAATAGAAATTTCATAAGAGAAATAGTAGTAACTACGAGAAGCATCCGACCGTTCCGGTATATAAATAGGCCTTGCAATCACTTTGACTCCATCCGTAATGGCAATGGAAGAAGTTTTATCCTGTGGTTGTAAGAGATTATCTTGGTTATCTTTTGTATGCACCATTATCTTAATTTTTTACGCGGTTTAGCCGTTGCATATTTCTTTTTCCACTCAGCATCAGGGATTACTTTAATTTCCGTGGGAAATTTCCATTTTCGATAAGCTCCGACAGCATCGAGACGTGCTTGCGTAACAAAGTAAATTTTTTCCATATATTTCACAAGTGCCCCATGGTAATTCGCATGTTTACCCCGAAAATTGATCCTGCCAACTTCTTTCACAGCTCCCCAATTATCACAAGTTTTCATGACAGGGAGTTTATATAAATATAATTCCCGGATTACACCTTTGTCTAGGCCATCTAATATCAAATGCTGTACGTCCATTATTCATACTCCTTTTTTAAAACAAATGGTCAAGCCCTTACTATAGTATCGGAATTCTCGCACAGCTACTTTTATCCTTTTTATCTTGATTTTGCTATTCTATAGAATTAATATAGGCTTTAGAGCTTGAATCCGAGGGTTTACAATCCCAGTAAGCGTCAAAGTAGTTGATACGGATTGTACTATTTTCTAGCTATCCCGCTCGGGGGGGTAGGCCGCTCCTGCGCCTCCATGCGCCCGCGGCGACCTGCATAGTTACGCAGCGTTATGTCGCATCCGTGTGCCCGCGAGCGCGCACGGCGAGCGGGCCACTAGTCCATCCGTGGACGTCGGCCGCTCCTGCACATCCGTGTGCCCGCGGCACTAGTCCATCCATGTACGTCGCGTAGGACGCGCAGTGATGAGGCGGTTGACGGGACGGAAAACGTACAGGTATCCATTGTAGGAACAAAACTTTGCAATACTAATG
>RFJE01000159.1 GCA_003695005.1 Candidatus Hydrogenedentota bacterium
AAATATGTATGCATGATAGTCGTTCCATTGAGTCTTTCTTCGGGATTGTCTAAATTTAAAAGTCTTCCTAAAAAAGACTTTCTAGAAATTCCAAAAAATAATTTATGTGGTCTTTGCCGGAAATCTTGTATGTTTAAAAAAATTTCTTTATGATGATTATCGTTTTTTCCAAAACCAATTCCCGGATCCCAACTAATATTTTCTGCTTTTATAAACTTAAGCAGATGATTTGTTTTTTCTATAAAAAAGTTTTTAATTTCTAAAACGACATTTTGGTATTCGGGATTCTTCTGCATGGTTTGTGGATTTCCTTTTATATGCATTAAGACATACTGCAAAGCATATTGTTGTAATACTTCAGGCATTTTAGGATCAGACAATCCCGAAACATCATTAATGATACTTACTCCTAAATCTGCTGCTTTTTTAGCTGTTTCGGCATGTCGGGTATCCACACTTACTTTTGTGCTGATCCAATCTGTGCCAAAGACTTTTTGTAGATTTATTAAAACTGGCTTGAGCCTTTTCCATTCTTCTTCTTCGCTAACGGGATTGGCAAAAGGGCGAGTACTTTCTGCTCCAAAATCCAACTTGTCGGCACCTTCTTGAAGAGCTTTCTCTACTCGAGTTAGCGCTTGCTTTGTATCTAGAAAACGAGATCCCGAATAAAAAGAATCGGGGGTTATATTAATAATAGCCCAAATTTCCAACTTAAATGCGTAAATTTAATTCCAATGTATGTTGGAAGCCAATGCCTAATGGATCTCGGTTCAGTGCGTAGGCAAATTTTAACCGATTAAAAAAGAGAGCTCCAATTCCGCCCCCAAAGTTCCCATTTTCAAAGCCACCCATAATATAAATACTTCGTGTTAAAGCAATTGCCAATCCAATGTTAATGGTAAACCCTTCTTTTTCACGATCATCTAAATTCGTACGGAAACCAAGTAAAAGACGCATGCTAGAGCTTGGTGGTGGCGTAGAAATTCCTAATGAAAAACGTAAAATCGTGTCGAGTTTATCATAAGATGAGTTAGGAACAGCTTGGTTTTGAATTGCTCCGACTAAATTTTGGACATCAATGCCTAAATCAATTAAAGGAAACGGGGTAACCTGTGCTCCTACATTTAAGCCTCCACCATTTAAAGTATTTCCACCGATATTTTCATAAATCCCATTTACAGAAAGACCAATTCGACTAGATCCCATCTCTCTTGCGTAGCCAATGTATCCCGTGGTGGACTGAAACTTTTTTTCGCCGGTAGAATTTCCAAGAGAATCATAACCATCAATGCCTTTTACCTGTGCTCCTAAAAGACCAACGGCATAAGTTCCCCCGGGTGCAGTAAAAGCAACGGCAGAAAATCCAAGATTTCTATCTAAAGACAAAAGAGAAGCAGAAGCAAACACTTGCATTTCAAACGAACGAACGGTTTCTGTGGTTGGTTGTGGGCTTTCTTTTTTTTCTTGTTGGGCAGGTTTCTTTTTGCCAGCTTCATCATCAGACATAAATTCTTCAAATTTTTCGTCAAAAGCTTGCTCGGCTTCTTTTGATAAGTCCATGCGTTTTTCAATGCGAGTTTCTCCATTAATATGAGCAAGACCTGCCGGATTCCAATAAAGTGCAGAAGGGTCTTTGACAATGGCTCCATAAGCTCCGCCTAGGCCAATTCCATTGGCTCCTACACTATGGCGCAATACTTGGCCGGCACTTCGAGCAGAAAGCATGGAAAGAAAGCATTGTACAAGTGCAATTATGATAATCAGTCGCTTCATATTTTCTCCTATTTTACAAGTACTTTAAGATATTGATTGGCATAGGAAGAGTCTGTATTTTCTTCTTCCACGCGAATAAAATAAATTCCAGGCCTTACTCTTCTTCCTAAATCATCAAAACCATTCCAACGAATGGAAGTTGGTGCTGCGTATTCTTTTTGGTATAATTTTTTTAAATTAAAATCATACACGGTGATTTTAACGGAACCGCTAAACGCGCTGCCGTCTGTTTTCTCAATGGTAAGAGTTTCATGTGCCGAAGAAAACGGATTTGGATAGGCTTTTAATTTCGACGGCGTTGCTCCTTTTGCAAAAAGACTTACCGTAAAAAACACAAAGATGAAAGCAGGATAAATTTGTTTTTTCATAGAATCTCCTTATTTCCCTTGCCTAGCTTTTTGGACATTTTTATGTACTTTATCAATGGTTTCTTGTAGATAATTGCGAACATACTTTTCCCCTTTTTTATCCATCGGGGTAAAAGGATCGAGCTTTTTAAATTTTTGGTACCTTTCATAAGATTCTCTTATCATCTCCATGAATTTTTCACCGGAAATTCCTAATTCATCTAACTTTTTTTTATTGGATAAAAAAAGATCTTCAAAGCGTAAAAGTTGCTCTGCGGAAAACACTTTAAAATAGACATTTAAAAAAGCCTCTGACATTGGTTTTCCCCCTGCAATATGCAGCGGTCTTTTGGCCAAGTTTAAATGATTTTTAGCTTTTTGCAAAGAAGGATTTAGCCTGTCTTTTGATTTTTCTTTTGCCATACTTTTTCCTTGATTTTAGGATTGTACGTTTCTGCAAGACAAACTGTCAAGAGCTTGTGTGGTATTGAGGCTTGGCGGGACATGGATGTTCCCGCCAAGCCTCTCCACAGAGAATCGCTGGCGCTTACTAAAAACTAAATATCGCAAAAGTATTGACGAACCGATAATTTTTACAAGTATAGGGTAATGGATCAATTGTTATTGCCAGATTTGCCAAAAGGTTTTATTGATGCGGCATATCGGAAAAAACAACAAAAAAGACGCGCACGGTATGGCAAAATAGCATCGTATTTAATCTTAACCATTGTTCCTGCTCTAATCTTTCAGGATTTTTATGTAGTCAAAGCTCCTCAAATGCTTCCGTGGAGACTGCTCAATATTGCTGCAGCCATTGTTTATTTAGGGCTTTCTCTTTTTAAGCGAGAAAGTTGGTTAGCTTTTGGTTATCAATTTTTATTGATGTCAGTTATGGCCATGATGTGTGGTCTGATGGTTGCCTTAGATTATTCTAATTTATCCTTAATTGGAAATGTGACAACCATTTTCATTGTCACGATCATGTCAGGTGGTGGAGCGGCTTGGTTGGCTCCTGTTTTACTGGTCCCCATATTGGGTTTGTATACGTATGCTTTTGTTTGGGGAAATGTACCTTGGTCAAAGTGGCCGTTATTATCCAACCCTCTGATTATTTCCATTGTTGCTTTAACGGCAGCAGAAGTGCAGGAAAGGTTACGATATCGGGAATTTAGTGCAAATATGCGAGCTTTGTGGCAAAAAGGAAAATCTGATTTTTTACTTGGATCGTTATTACCGAAACAGGTTATTCGGGAGTTAGATGATTTAGGAGAAGCTCCCCCTTTTGTCGTTCACAATGCTGTGATTCTGTACGCCACAATTGATGGATTGAATATTCACACTTTATCTCTTCCTCCGGAGAGATTGCTGAATCTTTTAGGCATCATTTTCCAAGCATTTGATCAAATCATTGAGCAAAAGAACCTAGAAAAATTAAAAATTGCAGGAGAAGGTTACTATGCAGGAGCAGGAGTTTTTATGCAACCTCATCAAAATCTAGCGGAAGTGGCCATCTCAGCAGCTAGGGAAATGATTTTGTGGTTGCAAGATTACAGCAAATCTAAACAAAGTAAAGAATTACCAGAAATGCATGTAAAAGTAGGGATATACCAAGGAACAGTGATTGGTGGTCTTTTAAAAACCAATCAATTGATTTTTGATATTTGGGGAGAGGCTGTCCAGATGGCTATGAATTTACAAGCATACGCACCGCCAGATAGCATTGTAATAAGTGAGGAGGTAAAGAGTCAAATACAAGATACGCTAATTTTAGAGAAGTTACAGCAATGGAATACAAGGAACAATTTTAAGAGTTATTGCTTGCGGGTTTAAAATGAAAGTATCTTTAGTAGAAGATGACCCTAAATTTGCTATGCTTACCATTGGTATCCTGCAGAAAAGGAGTCATTTAGAGTTTCATAAGTGGTATCAATCAGCCGAAGAAGCGTTTCGGAAACTAAAAAAGGATTCTTGCCATTTACTTTTATTGGATTTAGAGCTACCCGGATTGTCTGGGGCAGATGCCATTGAAAAATTAAAGCAACTTGTTCCGGATATGAAAATCATTGTTTATACAGTTCATGAGGATGAGGATTTAATTTTAAGATGCATTCACTCGGGAATTAATGGTTATATTTTAAAAGATACCCCCGAAGAGTTGTTCCTTGCCGAAATTGATGTCGTCATTAGTGGTGGCTCTAGTCTTTCGCCTCGTGTTGCAGAAAAAATTATTAAGGATTATTATTTCGATGCTCCCAAGCCTGTGGTTAAATTAACGGAGCGAGAGTTTGCTGTTTTAAATTTGATTTCTTTAGGATATAGCTATGCGGAAGCAGCAGAAGAATTAGAGGTTAGCTTACATACAATTCGGCGTCATATTGAAAAAATATATAAAAAGCTCAATGTAAATAATCGAACACAAGCGATTCGGGAAGCTATATTACGTGGTATTTTAAGCGAATAAATAAGATATGTGATTCTCACGATAAGGAAAATGAAATATAAAAATGGTACCATGAATTTGTTTGTGGGCAACTTTTCTTCGAGCAAAAACTTTACCCGAAAGTTGTCTTGCCCGATCACTAATGTGAGAAAGCCCTGAGCCTACGGGCTCTCCATTCCAGCGAAACCCCTTTCCATTATCTTCAATAATTAAATATAGTTCTCTTTGCTTTTGTCGGATATTCACAGAGATAGATGATGGTTTTGAATATTTTAAGGCATTGCTAATCCACTCTGCAATAATCCTTTTTGTATGCATAAGCTGAATTTCATTGATTTCACAGGGATTTTCGCAGTGTATGGAGAAGGTACACTT
>RFJE01000160.1 GCA_003695005.1 Candidatus Hydrogenedentota bacterium
ATCAAAAAAAGCGTCAATCCTCCTTTTTATCGATCCTTTTTGTTAAGTACTTTTCATGGATTTTGTACTTAACATATTTTCTGTGACTTATACGTGTTTTAATACGTACCACCTCCTTTTAAGTACGAGAAATCCGTATTCTCTTGTAATTTTGCATAGATGCTATAAATATGATCTTGAACTTTATGTTTGCTCGTACTTAAGCGAGTGGCAATTTCCGGTATAGAATAACCCGAAGCTAGATTTTGTAAAACTTCGATTCCTTCTTTGCACAAAACAATTTGAGGCTCGGCTTGGTTTTTACTTTTTTTGGCAGTGATTTTATTTTGCAAAAGATAATCGGCAATGCGCGGACTAAAGACTTGCTTCCCAGCTAGGGCATCTTCTAAATGCTTCATAAGAATCTTATCGCGCATATCTTTTAATAAATAGCCATTGGCGCCTACTTCAATAGCTCGTACGAGCAGGGATGGATTATCAAAGGAAGTAAAGACAAGAATTTTTGCCTTTGGCTGCATGGTATGAATTCTTTGAATCGCCCAAATTCCTCCGTGATCCGGTAAGAATAGATCCACCAGCCATAAATGCGGTGCTTCCGATAAATGATTTTCTAGCCAAAAAATAGCTTCTGCTGCTAGCGAAAAAATGTGTTTTACGCAAAACTTGTTTGTCTTTTCTAATTTTATTTGCATGGCTTCCGCAGCAGCAGGTTGATCTTCAATAAAATTGACGGTTATTTCCATGCACATTTCCTATCCTTATGGTTTGCCAACACAAGAAGTGTCCGACGGGTTGTTGCTACATAAATCATGAGATCCAACACAGTTTGCATCACTAGGTGATGCAATGCAGGTCGGCCATGCCGTAGTGGCAGGATTGGTAATGGTAGCCGCTCCTAATGTGGAAGGGGCAATAAAATCACATTCGGTGGTGGTAGCACAAGTGGATCCGGGAGTAATGCCATCCCAATAGTTGTCTTGGAAAGCAAAGCTATCGTCGTTAATCGAGAAAAACTTTTCCGATCCATATTTTACAAAATTGTTGTGCTTAAAAAGGGGAGATTGAATCCCGTATGCATTCCCATTACTAGCGGTTATAATGTACAGGTAAGCACCGGTAGGAACCACCACTTGGTTAAACGCATTAAACTGAACTGTGTTGTTTTGGTTATTGCACTGTGTAGCTCGATAAAAGTAAAACATTCCAGATCCCGAGCTTGTGGAATTGGTACTTTGTATGGTATTGTACTGAATTAAGTTATTACTTAAGCTTGCACCGCCCGAAGTATTATTTAAGCAAATAAACGAAATTAAAGTACCATAGCCTCCACTTTCCATGTTAGAAAATAAGTTGTTGGAAATGTCATTTTGGTCAATGGTGGATCCGACACCATTGTTTACAAAAGTAAGAAAGCTTGCTTCTGTACTTACTTTTACATCTTTTATATAATTATTTTTTATTTGGTTATTGTTGATTTGGCCATATTGTCCCGTTGCAAAGGCAAGAATACCTCCGTGACCCGAAGCAATTTGTGTGGCACTGGACCCATCAAATGTATTATTTACAATTTGATTTTGGCTTACATTGCCTCGGGTTCCCGATGCCGTACTATTGCCTTGGAAAAAAAAGACACCTCCGTCTTGTGTCGCTTGGTTTCCGGTAAATTGATTTTTACTAATGACGTTATTGTTGCTCGAACGGGTGTTCCAGACATCAGATGAAGCATTCACATAAAAAACGCCTCCGTAAATACTGGCCACATTTTGTTTAAAAATTGTATTTTGGATATTGCCATTGGAAGAGCTGTCCATAAAAATGGCACCTCCGTATTTTGCCATGTTCGATTGAAACAGTGATCCATCAATGTCCAGCGTGGTTAAAAATACATATATGGCTCCACCCCATTCATCGGGATTTGGTCCAGTAGTATCTTTAACTTCATTTCCAATAAAGGAACTTTTTTCTATGATAAGGGTACCGCCATTCGAAACGCTAACAGCTCCTCCACGGTTTGTATCGAGAGTTTTATTTTGCCAGAAAGCAGAATAGCGAATGGCAACAATTTGTCCCGCAGTAAGTGTATCCGATACCGCAGCACCATATCCACTTGCACTTTGGTTATAGCGAAACAGGCAGTATTCAATATCAAGTGGTCCAGATGCTTGCACGGCTTGGCTCCCGTATTCTTGCACAAGGAACAGCAAGCGACTTCCCCCTGTGTATAAATTGGATCCATCGAATGTGCTGTAATTTGCAGATGCATTAAAAACAATTCCAGTATAATTGGCCGGAGCAGGGGCCACGGCATCGGATGTAAATAAAACAACATCGGTGGAATTGCCTTCGATTGTAAGGGTTGCTCCCGAGGAAACCGTTAAAGAAGTTCCGCTACTAAATAACACTATACTTCCGGCTTGTATGTTTAACGTAACTCCGGAGTTTATCGTAACCGAGCTGCTGATGCAATAGGGGCTATTGGTAGTATCCCATATCGTGTTTGTGGCAATGGATCCCGAAACACTTGTGCATGCTTTTGGTGTGGCAGTTGCCGTCGCCGTGCCAAACACATTGCCACCAATTTTTACTTCTAACTTATAAGTTCTGGCTACTCCCGTGGTTAAGCCGGTCTCTGTATAATAAGTTTGAGATGTTGGAATGGTAACATCCGGCGTTGTATGATAAGATCCCGAAGCTTGCTGAATGTACAAGTTATATTCTGTTGCTCCGGGAACTGGATTCCAGCTAAGCCGGATAGAGCTTGCGCTAATCGGGACTGCCACTAAGTTAATGCTAAAATTGCCACCCGTTCCCATGCCAGCCGAAAAGGTATTGCTTGTTCCTGAATATGTGCCGTCCGTAGCGGAGATGGTTAAGTACTCTGCTGCAGCGTTATACGTAGCAGAGATTGTGGCTACGCCATTTACGAGGGTTGCTGTACCTGGCGTTAATGTCCCGAGCCCACCGGCAGAAGAAAGATTCACCGTTCCATTGTAGGAAGTTATGGTAGATCCATTATTGCCTAATGCAGTGATCGTAACCTGAAAAGTTTTATCGGTGTACACACTAGTCGGGACTTCTATTTTGAAGCCTGTCATGTAAGGGGCCGCGAGTGCTTTTATTGTGGAACTTGTACCATGATAGCTTGCATTGTTGGAATCGACGCATTGGATAACAATGGTTTCTTCTCCGCCTGCGGGTAACGAAGGATTGTCGTAACGCAAGGTTATGCTTTCTCGGCCGGAAGAAAATCCACTTTCGCTGCTTTGTGTGATTGTGCCATTGCCAATAGCCGAGCACTGAATCGAAGCAGAGTACCAGGAAATAACATTGCCGGTGTTAGCGCCTTTAGCTTCCACAGTAATGGTAAAGTCCTCTCCTGTTTGGATAACCGATGGCGCTGTGATGGTGTAGACCACAGCTGTTTTTGGTAAATACTCGCCGTCTAAAAATTTTGTTTGTTCTTTTCCGCAAGCTAGGAAAAGAAAAGCCAATATCATGGTGATAGTCATTCTTAAGTTTGTGCTCATTCTAAATTCCCCCATTGGTATTGAATGCCAAGTGTGCTAATCGCTAATAAAGTTTTTGCAGAATCTTCCATTTCTAAAAGAGCAGAAAAGCTTAAAACAAGGTTTACTGAATTCGAAAAGTGATACAACAAGTCCGCGCCTGCTGCGGGTGTAAAAATGGCAAAGCTTGTTGTATCTTCTACGGATCCAGAAACATGATTCATTTGATAAAGAATGCCGCTGCCAACATAAGCTGTTATGGCAAAGGATGACAGGATAGGAAATTTCCAGCCAATTTGCGTATTCCATAATAAATTTGTGGTGTCCACAGTAAGGCTCGACAATTTTGGATTTGCTGTAGCAATAGGGGCACTATCAAACCATCCAGCTCGCATTTCTAGTTGCAAAGCTTGTGCAATGATGGGAACGCTAGCTCCTAACCGCAGTCCTAAATAAGGTGGTTTTACTTGTACGCGGTTGGCTACCCCACCTTGTAACAGTCCCATGCCAATATCGGCTCGTATATACGGATTTGCAAACACAGGGGATGATGGCCCCTCGTCCGTACTTCCTTTTTTTTGCCATTTGTTTTTATTCGGTAAAACTGACGCAGCAGCTATCGATGTTTTTTGCGCAAGTTTCTCAATGGAAGTAAACAGTGTATTATTTACAGGACTCGATTCCGTAAATTCAGCAAGCACCTTTTTTTTACTAATATCCATCATCCGGATGGAAGTAATTAAGGTAAGTTTTTTCCCATGCTTACCAGACTCTTGTACGTGGTAGTTACCTTGCAGCACAATATCTTGCTTTGCTAAAAGTCCTAATGTCATTCCCACAGAACGGGTATGAATATCTTCGCGAAAGAGGAAATTGTCTTTTAAAATTTTTTCCCATTTGGCGCGTGGACATTGTTCAAAGGCAAACTTTTTTTTAAGCATATCTGTAATGGCAGACGTAATGGTATTTTCTAAATACGCATAGTTTGGATTTGGCGTGGTTTGTACAATATCCAACACCAGCACTTTCTTTAAGCCAGCAGGGGAAACTTCCCCCATGGCTAAAAAGAGTATGAGCAATGTTATTTTTTTCATGTTATCCTCCTTTGTTGTACTTTGAGGGTGGCAAAGCCACCCTCAAAGTATTTTTTGGCTGTTGCCGCTTCTACCGGTGGGTAAAACAGCCGCCAAGCGAAAACGTTCATAATATACACAAGATCAAAAAAAGCGTCAATCCTCCTTTTTATCGATCCTTTTTGTTAAGTACTTTTTTAAAACATTATACTTGTTATATAGATAGTAGTAAAATAGGTTATCTCGCTAGAAATGCGCTAATC